>NZ_JBHFAB010000007.1:0-244899 GCF_042510955.1 Streptacidiphilus cavernicola | reverse complement strand
CGCCGTCGTCCCCGCCCCCGGGGAAGCGGGGACGGGGCCGACGACGCGAGGGGTCGGACGGGGCGGATCAGCTCGCGGTCTCCTCCAGCGCGGTCAGCGCCGGGTCGAGGATGATCTGCTTCTCCCGGGCCGAGGCGATGACGCCCTCCTCCGGGAAGTGGCAGGCTGTCAGGTGGCCGGCCTGGTTGCCGGAGATCTGCACCAGCGGCGGCTCCTGCGAGCCGCAGATGTCCTGGGCCTTCCAGCAGCGGGTGCGGAAGCGGCAGCCGGACGGCGGGTTGATCGGCGAGGGCACGTCGCCGGCCAGCCGGATCCGCTCCCGGCTGGAGGTGCTCGGGTTGGCCTCGGGGGCCGCCGAGAGCAGCGCGTGGGTGTACGGGTGCCGGGGACGGTTGTAGAGCGAGTCGCGGTCGGCCACCTCGACGATCTTGCCCAGGTACATCACCGCGACCCGCTGCGAGAAGTGCCGCACGATCGCCAGGTCGTGGGCGATGAAGAGGAAGGCGATCCCCATCTCCCGCTGCAGCTTCTGCAGCAGGTTCACCACCTGGGCCTGGATCGACACGTCCAGCGCCGACACCGGCTCGTCCGCGATGATCAGCTTGGGGTCGAGCGCCAGCGCGCGGGCGACCCCGATGCGCTGCCGCTGGCCGCCGGAGAACTCGTGCGGGAAGCGGTTGTAGTGCTCCGGGTTGAGGCCGACGATCTCCAGCAGCTCCTTCACCCGGGCCTCGCGGCCACCGGGCGGGTTGATGCCGTTGACCTCCATCGGGCCGGAGACGATCGTGCCGACCGTGTGCCGCGGGTTCAGCGAGGCGTACGGGTCCTGGAAGATCATCTGGATCTCGGACCGCACCGGCGCCAGCTCCTTGCGGGAGGCGTGGGTGATGTCCTGGCCCCGGTAGGAGATCTTCCCGGCGGTCGGCTCCAGCAGCCGGGCCACCAGGCGCCCGGTGGTGGACTTGCCGCAGCCGGACTCGCCGACCACGCCCAGCGCCTCGCCGGTGCGGATCATGAAGTCCACGCCGTCCACGGCCTGGACCGAGCCGACCCTGCGCTTGATGAAGCTTCCCTGCAACACCGGGAAGTGCATGGTCAGATTGCTGACTTCAAGCAGGGGGTCGCCGATCCGGGGCGCCGGGATCTGCGGGTTCGCCGATTCCTGCGGGTCGGTCGGGTCCTGCGGGGCGTTGTCCGCCACGGTCTGCTGCTCACTCATCGTTGTTACCTTGACTCCTGATCAGCCGAGCCGCGGCTGGATCTGCTCGGTGAAGATGGACTGCTTCTGCGCGGGCGTGAGGTGGCAGGCGGACAGGTGTCCGTTGGCCTCGGCGAGCGGGGGGACCGTGGTGGAGCAGCGGTCGTCGGGCACCTGGCCGCGGAAGGCGCAGCGGGGGTGGAACGCGCACCCGGTCGGCGGCCTCAGCAGCGACGGCGGCGTGCCCGGGATGGGCGACAGCGGCACGTCCACGTCCGAGCTGAGGTGCGGGATGGAGCTCAGCAGGCCCCAGCCGTAGGGGTGCTGGGAGCCGGTCAGGATCTGCTCCATGGTGCCGCGCTCGACGCACCGCCCCGCGTACATCACCAGGACCTCGTCGGCGATGTCGGCGATCACGCCGAGGTCGTGGGTGATGAAGATGATCGAGGTGCCGGTCTCCTGCTGCAGGTCCCGGAGCAGGTCCAGGATCTGCGCCTGGACGGTGACGTCCAGGGCGGTGGTCGGCTCGTCCGCGATCAGCAGCTGCGGGTCGTTGACCAGCGCCATGGCGATCATCGCGCGCTGGCGCATGCCGCCGGAGAACTGGTGCGGGTAGTCGTCCACCCGGGTCTTCGGCTGCGGGATGCCGACCCGGGTCAGCATCTCGATGGCCCGCTCGCGGGCCTCGCGCTTGTTGGCGCCGGTGTGCTTCATGTACGGCTCGGAGATCTGCCGCCCGACCGTGTAGTACGGCGAGAGCGCGGTCAGCGAGTCCTGGAAGATCATCGCCATCTTGCTGCCGCGGAGCTTGGAGAGCTCCCGGTCGTGCATGCCGACCAGCTGCTGGCCCTCCAGCAGGATCTCGCCCTCGACCGTGGTGGTGCGGGGGTTGTGCAGGCCCAGGATCGACATGTTGGTGACCGACTTGCCGGAGCCGGACTCGCCGACGATGCCGAGGGTCTGGCCGCGCTCCAGGTCGAAGGAGAGCCCGTTGACGGCTTGGACGAGCCCGTCCTCGGTCGCGAATTTCACGCGCAGGTCACGCACGGAGAGGAACGCGTCCCCGCTGCTCGGCGCAGGGTCGGCCTCAGGCTTGGCAAGGGTGGTCACGGGCAGTTCTCCAGAGAGGCGGTGCGCGGGAAGGCGGGGAGGGGACGGGTGCTGCTCAGCCAAGGCGGACGCGGGGGTCGATCAGCGCGTACGAGGCGTCGATGATCACGTTGAAGATCACGATGGAGAGCGCGCTGAACAGCAGCACGCCCATCTCCAGCGGCAGGTCGCCGGAGTTGACCGAGCTCACCGCGAGCCGGCCGAGGCCGTGCAGGCTGAAGGTGTACTCGGTGATGATCGCGCCACCGAAGACCGCGCCGAGGTCGATGCCGAAGATGGTCAGCACCGGGCCCATGGCGCCGCGCAGGGCGTAGCGGAAGAAGACGTAGGGCTTGGACATGCCCTTGGCGGTGGCGGTGCGGATGTGGTCCTCGGAGAGCTGCTCCAGCATCAGCGAGCGCACCTGGCGGCTGTAGTTGGACCAGAAGATGACCGACATGATCAGCGCCGGGAGCAGCATGCCGTTCAGCGACCCGATCGGGTCCGAGGTCCAGGTGGGGTCCGCGCCGCGGTTGAGGCCCCAGCCGAACCACTGGTTGAAGTAGTAGCTGAACAGCAGGATGGCCAGCGGGCCGAGGAAGTAGATCTGGGTGGACTGCCCGATCAGCGAGACGGAGCTGGCCACCCGGTCGATCGGACGGCCCTGCCGCCAGGCCGAGATGAGGCCCAGGCTGACGCCGATCACCAGGAAGAACGCGGCGCCCATGATCGCCAGCGAGAAGGTGGTCGGGTAGCTGGTCTTGATCGCCGCCCAGACCGGCTGCTGGTTGGCGAAGGAGTAGCCGAAGCAGGGGACGTTGCACTGGCCGAAGGCGGGGAAGTCACGGCCGAAGAAGATCCCGTGCATGAACTTCCAGTACTGCAGGTAGATCGGGTCGCTGAAGCCCATGTTCTCGTTGATCTGGTGGATCAGAGCCGGGCTGCAGTTCTTGCCGCAGGAGAGCAGTGCCGGGTTCGGCACGATCGCGTAGAAGCACACGTAGGTGATCGCGCTGATGCACAGCAGGATGATGACGGCGCCGAGCGCCCGGCGGATCAGGAATGGGAGCATGGATGGGCTCTTCCGAGAGAGGGCGCCGCTGGCGGCCAAGTCGTGAGTGGTGCGGCGGTGCTGGACTGCGGTGGGACAAGGGCCGGGCCGGGCCCGCTCCAGGAGCGGACCCGGCTCGGCGTTACTGCGGCGTCCTCGTTACTTGACGAAGACGTTCGCGGTGTCGATGGCGCCGTACACCTGGTTGTAGCGGATGCCGCCGAGACCGGTGCCGTAGACCTGCAGGAACTTGTCGAAGCCGAACGGGACCTGCGGGACGAAGTCCGCCAGGACCTTGTTGGCCAGGTCGTTCCACTGCTTGGAGGCAGCGGCGACGTCCGGGTTCGCGTTGATCTGGTCGATCGCGGCGTTGGTGGCCGGGTCGTTGAAGTGCGAGTAGTCCGGGTCGCCGGCGCCGATCTGACGGCCGTCGAGCAGCGGCGGGACGACGGTCGAGGCGACCGGCCAGTCCGCGCCCCAACCGGTGCGGTAGATGTCGTACTGGTTCTTCGGGTCGCCGATCTTCGTGTAGTACGTGGTCGGGTCGAGCGGCTGGGCCACGAAGTTGAAGCCGGCGTTGTCGAAGGCGTTCTTCAGCGCGACCGAGATCTTCTGCCAGCGCGGGGTGTTGGCGTAGGCGAAGACCAGCTTGTAGCCGGACTTGCCGGCCGTGCTCAGCAGCGACTTGGCCGTGGCCGGGTCACCGTTGGGGTGCGTCAGCATGTTGAACGGGTCGCTCTTGGTCCAGCCGCCGACGGTCGGGCTGATCAGGGTGGTGCCCTGGTCGAGCTGCGAGGGACCGCCGTAGAGCTTCTGGATCTCGGCCATCGGGAAGGCAGCGGCGATGGCCTTGCGGACGTTGAGGTCGGTGACCCGCGTCATGTTGATGTTCAGGTACTCGACGTACGGCTGGTACTGGGAGACCGTGCGGTCCTTGTACTGGGCGCCGCCGAGGATGGTGTCGCTCTGGCTGGCGTCCGCGACGGTCGACAGCGACAGTGCGTCGGCGTCAGTGCCGGTGCTCTGCTCCAGACGGGTCGTCAGCGCCGGGTTCTGCACGCCCAGCTCGAACGTCCAGCTGTCCGGGTAGGCGGTGCGGATCGGGTCCGTCTTCGGGTCCCAGTTGGGGTTGCGGACCAGCGTCAGCTTCTTGTTGGGCTGGTAGTCGCTCGGGCTGGCCAGCATGTACGGGCCGTCCGACTGGAAGTTCAGGTTGTACTGCGCCTTGGTGTCCTTGGCCTGCTCGATGGCCCCGATGTTCGGCATCGCGGCCGCGTACGGGAAGTCCGCGTGAGCGGTCTGCAGGTGGAACACGATGGTGCTGGCGTCGGGGGTGCCGATCACCGTGTCGGGCAGCGACTGGCCGGTGTAGGGGCCCTTGTAGGCGCCCTTGCGGTAGTCCTGGCCGGAGAGCCAGATCGGCACGTAGGTCGGGCCCTGGGTCTCGAAGTCGGCGTAGAGGCGCTCGACCGCGTACTTGACGTCCTTGGACGTGATCGCGGTCCCGTCCTGGAACTTCAGGCCGGACTTGAGGTGGTAGGTCCAGGTCTTGCCGCCGTCGGACATGTCGCCGGTGTCCGTGGCGAGGTCGCCGACCAGGATGGTCTTGCCGTTGGCGTCCGTCTTGTAGCCGGTGAGCGAGCGGTTGTAGAGCCCGACGATCGCCAGCTCGTTGCTGACGTAGATCTGGCCCGGGTCGGTGTAGTCGAAGCCGGCCGGCTCGATGTCGTGAACCGTGCCACCCGTCTTCGCGCCGGCCACGGCCGGTGCGGGACCGGTGGAGTCGGCCTTGCTGCCCAGGCCGAAGGCCTGGACGGTGGAGGTGGCGCCGGTCGCACCGGACTTGCCGCCACCCGCGGGGGCCTTGCTCCCGCTGCTGCCGCAGGCCGAGAGGGCGAGTGCGCCCGCGGCGGCCATCGCCACGATGGCCATGGTCTTGCGCTGTCTCATGGATTCCTACCTGTCACTTATTCACCGGGCTGGCAAACAAACCACCGACCGAGGACCGGCTGGCGGGTTTTGGGACACTCAACGCACGGTCTTGGGATCGAGAGCGTCCCGGACCGCGTCTCCGAGCAGGTTGAAGGCGATCGTGAAGACCATCAACGTGATGCCCGGAACGAGGAGGAAGAAGGGGTCGGTCTGGGTCACCGGCACGGCGTCCTGGAACATGCGGCCCCAGTCGGGGGTCGGTTCGAGCATGCCGACGCCGAGGAAGGACAGACCCGCTTCGGTGGTCACGAAGCCGGAGAGGCTCAGCGTGGACTGGACCAGGATGGTCGTGCCCAGGTTGGGCATCAGCTCCTTGCGGATGATCCGCCAGGGCGACGCGCCGCTGATCTTCGCGGCTTCGATGAACTCGCGTTCGCGCAGGCTCAGCGTCATCCCGCGGAGCAGTCGGCCGAGGCCCATCCAGCCCAGCAGCACCTGGACCAGGATCAGCGCGGTCGCGCGCAGCCAGGACGGGGTGGCGTTCTCCGGGCTGATGAAGATCGCCAGGATGACCGGGGTGAAGGCGATCAGGAACAGCTGCTGCGGGAACGCCATCATCAGGTCGGAGACCCGGCCGAGGAAGTAGTCGGTCTTCCCGCCCAGGTAGCCCTGCACCAGGCCGATGGCCACACCGATGATCGTGCTGAGGAGGCACGCGACGATCGAGATCAGCAGGGTGGTCCGGATCCCGTAGATCAGCCGGGTGAAGACGTCGAAGCCGAGCCCGCCGGGCTCAAGCCCCAGCCAGAAGTGGCTGCTGACCCCGCCGAGCGAGCCGTACGGCATGCCCGAGGCGTCGGTGAGGGTCGGGTCGTTGAGCCCGTACGTGGTGTACGGGTTCTTGCCGTAGAGCTTCGCGATCAGCGGCGCGAGGGCGGCGACCAGCAGGTAGAGGGAAATGATCCCGGCGCAGACGAGGGCGACCTTGTTGCGCTTGAACCGTATCCACGCGAGCTGGCCGGGGGAGCGCCCGATCAGTTCCGCGTCGGCTATGCCGTCGATGTGGCTGTCGGCCACTCCGGCCGGGTCGGCCGGTGGGTCGAGCGCAGCCTGGGTTGGCATGGTCATCGTGCGAATGCTCCCGCCCGCTGGGTGTTGCTCGTGCAAAAGATTTGGGTGGGACGGACTCTGGCAACTGATTTATCTGGCCGTCAAGGGGCATCCCTGCTTCCGAGATCTAGTTGCGTCTTCCGTTCTTCAACCAGTCCCAGGTTGTGTCCGAAAAGTTATTGACGCTCCCGACTTGATACGGACATCAAGGACAGAACGCTTCAAATATTGTTCACAAGCTCGTTACAAGTATTTCGTGACACCGCTATGCGGACAGCCCTGCTGCCACCCCGTGCTGTGGTGCTGGAGGGGGGTAATGTCCGTTTAGTCGCATTGCAAACCCGCGCACTTTTGCCCGGCCGAAAGCTTCGGCCTTGTTGAATTTGTGACACGAGTTGATTTCTGGGAATCTGCCGACCGGGGTCTGCCCGCGCTGGTCGGGGTTCAATCCCAGCCCCGTACACGCCGCGGCGGGCCCGGGCCGAGGACCGGGCCCGCCCGTGTGCTGCGGCTGCTGCCGCGACTACGGCAGGGTGACCGTCCGGGAGCTCCCGGACGCCTGGGTGAGCAGCTGGGTCAGCGCGGTCGCGATGTCCTGCGGGGTGACCGGGCCGAGCACGCCGCCGTGCTTGGTCTGCACGTTGGCGAAGGCGGTGCCGTAGGCCTGCTGCAACTGCGCCAGGTCGAAGACCGGGACCATCCGGCCACTGGCGTCCGGACGCAGCGTCAGCGCCTTGCTGAAGGTGATCTTGCCGAACAGCTGGCTGGCGCCCTGGACCCGGACCGTGAAGATGTTCTTGGCCGCGTAGTCCCCCAGGGTCTTGGCGGCGGCCTTCACCGCGGCGGCCGAGACCTTGGGCTGGCTGGTGGTCACCTGGAGGGTGATCGGGTGGTCCGGCAGGCCCGCGGCGCGCTCGTGGTAGGCCTGCTCCACCAGCCCCACCGCGGCGTTGACGTCCAGGGCGGTGCCAGGCTTCGGCAGCACGGTGACCACGTCGCCGGCCGAGGTGAAGCTGACGTAGCCCTCCTTGGCGGCGCCGGCCCCGCTGCCGCCCAGCAGCTGCAGTGCGGAGCGCAGCTTGGCCTGGTCGATGTGGACCACCGGCGGGACCGGGTGGGTGCCGCCGAACAGCGATTCGATCACGTCGGCCGGGTTGTAGCTGTGGTGTGCGACGCCCTGGACGGTCGCGGTGGTGTCGATGCTCAGCCCGGCCACGGAGGTCTGCAGCAGCACCGTCCGCCCGCCGATCACCAGTTGCAGCGGCTTGGCCGCCTGGACGCCCACGGTGCCGTCCAGCGTGTGCACGGCCGCGTCGCGGGTGTCGCCGCCGATGTCCTGGCCCAGCACGGTGGTGCCCTTGGGCACGTCCGCCTGATTGAGCATCAGCCCGGCCCCGTAGGCGACCCCGCCCAGCAGGACCAGCAGACCGACCGCGGTGACCACCAGTTTCCGGCCACGGGAGGCTGCCTTGCCCTTGCGCACGGCGGGCTTGCCCGGGGCGGCCCCGGCCTCGGGGCTCTCCTTGCGCGGCGGGGCTCCGGCGCCGCCGGTGCCCCCGGCGAAGCCGTCGCCGACCGAGCTCCCGGGCCCGGACGGGCGCGGCGGCGCGGGCGGTCCGGTCCGGGTCGGGGCGGGCGCGGGCGCCTGGGCAGCGGCAGCTCGGTCGGCCTGGGCGGACGCCGCCGTGGCGCCGCGCGGGCTGGGCCGGGGCGCGCGGGGCGCTCCGCCGCCCACCGGGCCCTGTTGCGGGCCCGCGGGGCGCTCCTGGGCCGGCGTGACGCCGGGGCCGAAGCCGGGGGCCGGAGCGAAGCCCTGGGGCGGCCTGGACGGCAGCGGCCGGGTCTGCTCCTGGCCCGGCGGCGGGGCGGCCGGGTCGAACACGCCGAGCGGCATGGTGGCGTCCATGGCGTCCGGCGCGGCGGGCAGGTCGGCGCCGCCCACGATCAGACCGCTGTTCATCCCGACCGGGCGTCCGCCGTTCGCCCGGGGCGGACCGGCCTGACCGGCCGGGGGCTGCGGCTCGGGCTCCGGCGTCCGGTAGGGCTGCTGCTGGTAGACCGGGCGGCCGTAGTCCGGCGGCTGCGGCTGCTCGTACGTCGCGGGCGGCTCGTAGACCGGGGGCGGGAAGCCGGACTGGTCGAACGCCGCCTGGTCGAAAGCTGACTGGTCGTAGCCGGGACGGTCGAAGGCGGCCTGGTCGTAGCCGGGGGCCTGGTGGGCCGGGGGCTCGAACGCGGGGGGCTGCTGGGCGGCGGGGCGCTCGAAGGCCGGGGCCGGGGGCTCGAACGGCGACGGTGCGGGCGGCGGGGTCGGCCGCGCCGCTGCGGGTGGCGGCGTCGGGGCGGCCTGCGGCGCGGGCGCGGCGGGCGGCGGGGTGGGCGCCGGGGCCGCCGCGGGCTGGCCCTTCTTGCGCGGGGCGAACCAGGTGCTGGGCGCCTCGGGCTCGTCGGCCGTCTCCGCGGGTCCGGACGCGGCGGACGGGGCGCTCTCGGCCCCGGTGCGCCACTCCGGCGGCAGGTCCGGCATCGAGGTCGTGCCGTTGGCTGAATCCATCACCCCGAGCACCGGCGAGCTGCCCGCGCCGGAGCGGTGCCGCGGCCCGTTCGGGGCCGGCGGCTCCTGGCCCGGCGCGCCGTCCTCGGCACCGCCGCCCTCGCCCGGCAGCGGGCTGCGCACGACCACCGGCGGGATCGGCCGGGAGCCGGGGATGTTGATGCTGATCCTGGTGGTGAGCGTCGTCTCGGTCCGCGGCTCCTCGGCCGGCGGCTCCGGCGGGGTGCCGCCCGGCTGACCGGCCCGGGGGAAGGCAGGATCACTGGGCATCCCGTACGGGGGAGTCCCCGAGGGATAGGCGTCCGCACCCGGACGGGGCGGCGTCGGCGACGAACTGTCAGTTTCTCGGCTCACTACGTCTGCTCCGGTTCGCCCCGGCATCCGGTGGACGCGGGTGCGGTTGTGGATCGTCGGTCCCGCCGACTGGGGCCGGTGCCCGCGCATCCTCGCGCCGTCGGCACCACCCCCGTGTGTGCGGGCACCACCTTACTGGCCGCGGGTGGCCGCTGGTATGCCTGCCGTGAAGTGAGGCCGTGCCCCCCTTCGGTGGATTCGGTGTCAGTGCTGTGCGCTTCTCCTGACGGTGCGCAGGGCTTCGGGCGAGGGCATGGTGGCGCAGATCACGGCGATCGCGAGCCCGCCGAGCAGGAACACGAACGAGCCGAGGTCCGCCGCGACCAGGAAGTCCCCCTCCGGCCGGGGCGCGTTCGCCAGCAGCAGCACCACGAACCAGCCGACCGCGGGCAGGCCCGCGCCGAGCTTGGTGCCGGTGAGCGTCCGCCCGCCGTAGAACAGCGCGAGCGCCCCGGCCAGGGCCAGCACCAGGCCGCCGGGGAACCACAGGGCCTGGACGAAGCACCCGGCCAGGCCGACCGCCGCGCCGAGCACGGTGAGCAGCACATAGGCGGCGGTCCGGCCGCGGGATGGGCCGGTCCGGTCCACCGGTTCGGGGCGCGGGGAGGAGGAGCGCGGCGCGGGGACGACGGCCCGTCCGGTGCGGTCCTGGGGTCGGCTCATCGGTCAGGCCCCTTCGTTCGGGCGGCTGTTGTCGGAGTGTTCGGTTTCCGGGCGTTCGGCTTCCAGCGGTTCGGCTTCCAGGCCGGCGAACAGGTCGTCCTCCCGGGCGGAGCCCTCGGCCGGTGCGGCCTCGCCGCGGACCAGCCGGTAGAACTCGGTGTCCGGCAGCGGCTGGCCGAGGTCGTTGGAGAGCGCGAAGAAGGGCCCGTCCACCGTGATCTGGGTCCGGTGCGCGTGCATCGCGGCGACCTTGCGGGCGGTGTGCGGGCCGCCCTCGACCGCGGTGGTGACCAGCTCGTCCGGGACCACGCCGGGGACGTCCCCGGGACCGGCCACGCCCGCGAACGGGGACTGCTCCCCGGCCGCGCGCAGGGCCGCGGTACCGGCGTCCAGCACCGACTTCGGGACGCAGTTCCAGTAGACCTTGGCGATGTCGTGGGCCGGGCCCAGCTCCGGGCGGAAGTCGGGGTCGGCGGCCAGGTCGTAGGCCCGCATCGCGACCCGGTGCGCCTGGATGTGGTCCGGGTGGCCGTAGCCGCCGTTCTCGTCGTAGGTCACCAGCACGTCCGGACGGGTCTCCCGGACCACGGCGACCAGCTCGGCGGCGGCCTGGTCCAGGTCGGCCTGCCAGAAGCAGTCGGGGTGCTTGTTGCTCGGCACGCCCATCATCCCGGAGTCGCGGTAGCGCCCGGGACCGCCCAGGATGCGGTGGTCGGTCACGCCCAGCGCGGCCATCGCCTCGGCCAGTTCGCCCGCGCGGTGCCCGCCCAGGGCGTCGTCCCGGTCGGCGGCGAGGTGCCGCAGCTCGGGGCCGATCACCTCGCCCTCCTCGCCCAGGGTGCAGGTGACCAGGGTGACCAGGGCGCCCTCGGCGGCGTAGCGGGCCATGGTGGCGCCGTTGCCGATGGACTCGTCGTCGGGATGCGCGTGGACGAGGAGCAGGCGGCGTGCCGCCGAGGGGGCGTCAGGCAGGGCTGTCATGACGGTCAGCCTACGGGCAGAGGCCGACAGCGGCCCTTGCCGGGCCGTCGGACCCTCGGCTGCGGACCCGGCTGCCGATCCCTCAGATGCGGATCCCTCAGATACGGATCCCTGAGATCATCCCGGCGACGTTGGTGGTCAGCGAGTGCAGCGGCTGGGCGATCGAGGTGGACGCCAGGTAGAACCCGAGCAGGGTGCAGGCCAGGGCGTGCCACAGCTTCAGGCCGGAGCGCCGGATCAGCAGCACGACGATGACCAGCATCAGGACAGCGGCGGAAATCGGCAGAACCATCTCGACTCACCTCTCAGCAGGGGCACGGCGGGGACGGCCGTGCCGACGGGGCGGGGCGGGTAGTGGCTACCCAGGGAGTAACCGGGAGGTCACTTTCCGTCATCATGCATATGCCGGGGCGCCGGTGCACGACCGCGCTGTCCGCGTCGCGGCCGCGGGCCGCGGCGAAGGCAGCCGAACGGGCGAGCGAAAACGCTGGGACGTTTGCGAACCAACCCTCCGTCGCAAGGCGACCGCTCCCGCCGCCGGAGGGGCTCTAGGGTCGGGGCATGACCACGGAGACCACCTTCCCCCGCCAGTACTCGCGGACCCTGCGCTTCACCCTCGGCGCCCCGCGCTCCTTCACCGTCTCCCCGGACGGCCGCCGGGTCGTCTTCCTCCGCTCCGCGGGCGGAGCCGAACGGGCGAACCTGCTGCACGTAGTGGATCTTGCGAGTGGCGCTGCTCCGTTCGAGCGAGTGGCCGCTGACCCCGCGGTGCTGCTGGGCTCGGGGGAGGAGCAGCTGACCCCGGAGGAGCGGGCCCGGCGCGAGCGCAGCCGCGAGGGCTCGGCCGGGGTCGTCGGCTACGCCACCGACGCCGGGGCGGCGCTGGCCGCGTTCGCGCTGTCCGGACGGCTGTTCACCGCGGACCTGACCGGGACGGCGGCCGGCCGGGCCGGGGAGCTGCCCGCGAGCGGACCCGTGCTGGACCCCCGGCCCTCGCCGGACGGCCGCCACATCGGCTACGCCACCGTCGGCGGCGAACTGCGTGCCATCGCCGCGGACGGCACCGGCGACCGCGCGCTGGCCTCTCCCGCCGAGGGCGAGCAGGGCGAGGTGACCTGGGGCCAGGCCGAGTTCATCGCCCAGGAGGAGATGGGCCGCAGCCGCGGCTTCTGGTGGTCCCCCGACAGCGACCGGCTGCTCGCCGCGCGGGTCGACAACAGCCCGGTGCAGCGCTGGTGGATCGCCGACCCGGCCAACCCGGACCGCCCGGCGACCGAGGTCGCCTACCCCAGGGCCGGGACCGCGAACGCCGATGTCTCGCTCGCCGTGCTCGGCCTGGACGGCGGCAGGACCGAGGTCGACTGGGACCGCTCGGCGTACCCGTACCTGGCCCGGGTGCACTGGTCGGCGGGCGGGCCGCCGCTGCTGCTGGTGCAGTCCCGGGACCAGCGCCGCCAGCAGGTGCTGGGCCTCGACCCGGACACCGGCGGCACCACCGTGCTGCACCAGGAGCAGGACCCGGTCTGGCTGGAACCGCACAGCGGCGTCCCGGCCTGGACCGGGGACGGGCGGCTGGTCCGGATCGCCGACGTCGGGGGAGCCCGGGTCCTGGTGGTCGGCGAGCAGCCGCTGACCACGGCGGCGCTGCAGCTCAGGGCGGTGCTGGAGGTCGGCGCCGAGGAGGTGCTGATCACCGCCGCGGCCGGGGAGGCGGCCGAGGAGCCGGAGATCGGCGAGGTGCACGTGTACCGGGTGTCCACGGCCGGCGGCGGGATCAGCAGGGTGAGCGACCACCCCGGCTACCACTCCGCCGTCGCCGGCGGCCCGGTCACCGTGCTCTCCTCGGCGGCGCTGGACCGCTCCGGCGCCACCGTGCGGGTGCTGCGCGACGGCGGGCCGGTCGCGGTGGTCGCCTCGTACGCGGAGGCCCCGGTGCTGACCGCCCGTCCGCTGCTCGGCCTGGCCGGAAAGCGCCGCATCCCCTCCGCGGTGCTGCTGCCCACCGGCTACGACCGGGACCGGGACGGCCTGCTGCCGGTGCTGATGAACCCCTACGGCGGCCCGCACGGGCAGATGGTGCTGGCGGCGCGGAACGCCCACCTCACCTCGCAGTGGTTCGCCGACCAGGGCTTCGCCGTGGTCGTCGCCGACGGCCGCGGCACCCCGGGCCGCAGCCCGGCCTGGGAGCAGGCCGTCGCCTTCGACTTCGCCGGGACCACCCTGGACGACCAGGTCGAGGCACTGCACGCGCTCGCCGAGGAGCACCCGCTCGATCTCGCCAGGGTCGGCATCCGCGGCTGGTCCTACGGCGGCTACCTGGCCGCGCTGGCGGTGCTGCGCCGCCCCGACGTGTTCCACGCCGCGGTGGCCGGGGCCCCGGTCACCGACATGGCCCTGTACGACACCCACTACACCGAGCGCTACCTCGGCCACCCGGACCAGCGCCCCGAGGTCTACGCGGCCAACTCGCTGATCGCCGACGCGCCGAAGCTGCGCCGCCCGCTCCAGCTGATCCACGGCCTGGCCGACGACAACGTGGTGGTCGCGCACACCCTGCGGCTCTCCTCGGCGCTGCTGGCCGCGGGCCGCCCGCACGAGCTGCTGCCGCTGTCCGGGGTGACCCACATGACCCCGCAGGAGGAGGTGGCGGAGAACCTGCTGCTGCTCCAGGTGGACTTCCTGAAGCGCTCGCTGGGCTGACCACGCCGGTGTGACCGTGCCGCCGGTTCCGGCATGACGTCTGTCATGCCGGGATCGGGAGGCCAGGCACTGCCGCCGGGCGCCCCGGCTCGGCCACTCTGGTCACTGTCAGCAGGACGGCGACCGGCCGGCCGGGGCGACGACAGGGAGCGCAGCAGGCGATGACTACGTCCGTAGAGCACAGCACGGGGGCGGGACGAAGGGGGCCCGGCTCGGGGGAGGTCGCGGCCTTCCGCAACGTCAGCAAGTCCTTCGGCGCGGTCCGCGCGGTCAGCGACGTCAGCCTCACCCTGCACCCGGGCGAGACGGTGGCCTTCCTCGGCCCCAACGGCGCGGGCAAGTCCACCAGCATCGACATGCTGCTCGGCCTGCGCGAGCCCAGCTCGGGCAGCGTCAGCCTGTTCGGCGGAACCCCGCGGCAGGCCGTCCTGGACGGCCGGGTCGGCGTGATGCTGCAGAGCGGCGGCCTGATGCCGGACGTGAAGGTCCGCGAGCTGGTGAAGTTCGCCTGCGACATCCACCCGCGCGGCTACGACGTCGACGACGTGCTGAAGACCGCCGGGATCAGCGACCTCGGCGACCGGCTGGTCGACAAGCTGTCCGGCGGCCAGGAGCAGCGGGTCCGCTTCGCCATCGCCACCGCGGGGGACAGCGACCTGATCGTCCTGGACGAGCCCACCACCGGCATGGACGTCTCCGCCCGGCAGGCCTTCTGGGCCGTCATGCGGGCCCAGGCCGACGCCGGACGCACCGTCCTGTTCGCCACCCACTACCTGGAGGAGGCGGACTCCATCGCCGACCGGGTGCTGGTGGTGCACAAGGGCCGGCTGATCGCGGACGGCACGGCGGCGGACATCAAGGCGCGGGCCGGCCTCCGCAAGATCTCCTTCGACCTGCGTCTCGACGACGGCGCCGACCTGGCGCTGCTCAACAACCTCCCGGGCGTCACCTCGTTGGACATCAGCGGCCACACCGTCCGGATCAACAGCAACGACGCCGACGCGGCGGTCGCCGCGATCTACCGGGCCGGCTTCTACCCGCGCGGCCTCGAAGTCACCGGGGTGGGCCTGGAGCAGGCCTTCCTCACCATCACCGGCGAGCAGGACGCCGCCGACGAGTCCGCTTCGCTGGCCGAGGAGAACGCCCGATGAACACGCTGATCAAGCTCGAAGTCCTGCGGATCCTCCGCAACCGCCGCTACCTGATCTTCGCGGTGCTGCTGCCGGTCGGCATGTACCTGCTGATGATCAACGCCTACAAGGGCGTGGACACCCTCAACGGGGTGTCGGTCAAGGCGTACTTCATGGTCTCCATGGCCACCCTGGGCGTGGTCTCCGCCTCGATGAACACCAACGCCATGCGGATCGCGCTGGAGCGCAAGAGCGGCTGGGCCCGCCAGCTCCGGCTGACCGCCCTGCCCAGCTACGGCTACGTGGTGTCCAAGATCGCCTCCACCGCGGTGTCCACCCTGCCCGCGATCGTGGTCACCTTCGCCATCGGCTACACCCAGGGCGTCAAGCTCTCCGGGTCCACCTGGCTGATTCTGGCGCTGACCCTGTGGTTCGGCGGATTCGTGTTCGCCGCGCTGGGCGTGGCCCTCGGCTACGCCGCCGCACCCGACTCGCTCCAGCCGATCGTGATGATCTTCTACATGGCGCTGCTGATGCTCGGCGGCACCTACTTCCCGATCAGCGGCGGGTTCGGCGACTTCGCCAAGTGGACGCCGCTGGCGCTGTTCAACCAGATCGGCCGAGTGGTCCAGACGGACAGCTCGATCGGGGCGGGTCCGATCACCGCGATCCTCGCCTACGCCGCGGCCTTCGCCGGTCTGGCAGCCTTCCTGTACCAGCGGGACCGCCGCGAGGCCTGATCCGCCCGCCACCACCAGCCGCCGGGGACGCTCCGTCCCCGGCGGCGCAGCCGTGAGAAGGGAGCGCGCGCCATGGCCGAGTCCCACGGGCCCCGCATCGGGCAACCGCCGGAGAACCGCAGGCAGATGCTGGTCAAGCTGTGCTGGATGCTGATGTGGCTGATCTACCTGGCCTACCCGGTCAGCGATCTGCTGGCGGGCAGCCACGGGGTGCCGGCCCGGATCCTCGGCTGGGTGCTGCTGGCGCTGTTCCTCGGCTGCTACGTCAGCCTGGTGGTGCGCCGTCAGCTGCCGGGGCAGCCCGGCCGCCGGTGGCCCGCCAGCCTGGTCGCGCTCGGCGGGATGTTCGTGATGGCCGCCGTCTCCAGCTACACGCTCGGCGGCAACTGGCTGGCGCTGTTCACCTACACCGCGGTCTCGGCCGGGATCGTGCTGCCGCCGCGCTGGGCGCTGGCGGGGGTGGCCGGGACCACCGCCGCCCTGGTCGTGGTCGGGCTGACCTGCCCGGACCCGGTCACCGGCGGCAGCCTCGCGCCGATCGCGCTCAGCGCCTTCCTCGGCGGCGCGGCGATGACCGGGATCCAGCGGCTGGTGCGCACCATGGAGGAGCTGCGGGAGGCTCGGCAGGCGGTGGCCGCGCTGGCCGCCTCCGACGAGCGGCTGCGGATGGCCCGCGACCTGCACGACCTGCTCGGCCACTCGCTCTCGCTGATCACCCTGAAAAGCGAGCTGACCGCCCGCTTCCTGGACCAGGAGCGCTACCCGGAGGCCCGCGCCCAGGTCAAGGACATCGAGAAGGTCAGCAGGCAGTCCCTGGTGGACGTGCGCGAGGCGATCGGCGGCTACCGCCGCCCCAAGCTCGCGGTGGAGATCGCCGCCGCCAGGACGGCGCTGCACGCCGCCGACATCGCGGTGGAGAGCGACCCCGGCCTCGCCGAACCGCATCCCGGCCTCGGCCCGGACCAGGAGGGCGCGCTCGGCTGGGCGCTGCGCGAGGCGGTCACCAACGTGGTCCGGCACAGCGGCGCCGAGAACTGCACGGTACGGCTGGCCGAGTACCCGGAACCGGACGGCTCGCGCTCGCTGCGGCTGGAGGTGGCTGACGACGGCGTGGGCGGCCGTCGCGGCAGCCACGTCCGCCCCGGCAACGGCCTGACCGGCCTGGCCGAGCGGCTGACCCTGGCCGACGGCAGCCTGGAGGCCGGTCCAGGACCGCGCGGCCGGGGCTTCTCGGTCCGGGCGGCGGTGCCGCTGCGGGCCGCGATGGCTCCCGCGGACGAACCCGTGGCCGGTACCGTGCAGCAGTGATCAGAATTCTTCTCGCCGAGGACCAGGGCATGGTCCGCGAAGCCCTCGCCGCACTGCTGGGTCTGGAGGGCGACATCGACGTGGTCGCCCAGGTCTCCCGGGGCGACGAGGTGGTGGACGCGGTGCGGGCCAACGGCGTCGAGGTCGCCGTGCTCGACATCGAGATGCCGGGCCTGACCGGCATCGAGGCCGCCGCCGAACTGCGTCGGACCCATCCGGCGGTCAAGATCGTGATGGTGACCACCTTCGGCCGCCCCGGCTACCTGCGCCGGGCGATGGAGTCCGGCGCGGACGCCTTCCTGGTCAAGGACGCGCCCGCGGAGCAACTGGCCGAGGCGGTGCGCCGGGTGCTGCGCGGCGAGCGGGTGATCGACCCGACCCTGGCCGCCGCGGCGCTGGCCGAGGGCGCCGACCCGCTCACCTCGCGCGAGCGCGACGTGCTGGCCGCGGCGGCGGACGGCTCGGCCAACGCGGAGATCGCCAAGCGGCTGCACCTGTCCGAGGGCACGGTCCGCAACTACCTCTCGGCCGCCATCCAGAAGACCGCGGCCCGCAACCGCACCGAGGCGGTCCGCATCGCCCGGGAGAAGGGCTGGTTGTAGCGGGGCCGCTGACGGCGCCTCAGTTGAGCCGGTAGCGGGCCGCCCTGGCCTCCAGCCGGACCCGGGCGGCCGAGTCGGGGTCGAAGGCGTCGAGGATCTCGGCGTAGGAGTCCATCTCCCGCGCGCCCTCGGTGAAACGGCCGGTCTTGACCAGCAGTTCGGCGCGCTCCAGCCGCAGTTGGGCCGGATGGCGGGGGAGCAGCAGCGACAGCTCGGTGGCCCAGAGCTGGGTGCGGGCGTGCTCCGGGCGGGCCCCGGCCCAGGCCCGGATGTTGCCGAGCACCCTGAGCACGATGTCCAGCGGCTCGGCCGGGCGCAGCAGGTCGGCGCCGAGCGGGTAGCCTGCCTCGGCGGCGATCGCGGCGGCGTCCTCGTGGGAGAGCACCCGGCCGCCGTGGAACGGGTCGGCGAGCACGTACTCGCCGTCCGGGTCGCCCACCCCGACCAGGAAGTGGCCGGGCAGGGCGACCCCGTACACCGGCAGGCCGAGCGCCCCGGCGACGTTGATCCAGACGATCGAGACGGTGATCGGCAGCCCGCGTCCGCGCCGCAGCACCTGGTGCAGCAGCGAGGACTCCAGCCGCTTGTAGGCGCCGGGGCCGCCGCGGAGGTCGGCCGAGCCGGCCAGGGCCCCGGCCAGCAGCGCCGCGGTCTCGGCCGGCGAGGGGTGGTCGGCGCCCCGGAACGCGCTCGCGGCCAGCCGGGTGAGCCGGTCCAGGGCCAGCCTGGCCGGGGCCAGGCAGGCGTCCAGGCCGCCGTCCTCGGCGCCGGTGTCGGGTTCGAGGTCCTCCTCGAAGCCCATCAGCAGGCAGAGCTGAGCCACGTCGGGCGTTCCGCCTCGGGCCTCGGCGGCGAACCGCGCTCTGCTGTCCTCGGTCATCGCGGGGGATTCTATGCGGCCCGCGGCGGAGCTGAGTACGCATCAGCTCCGCCGCGCCGCCCGGACCGGCGCTACTCCTGCGGGGCCCGCCGGTAGTGGTAGCGGTGGTGGGTGGCGAACCCCAGCCGCCGGTACATCGCGAGGGCGGCCGCGTTGTCCGACTCGACCTGGAGGTAGGCCAGGTCGGCGCCCTCGTCGGCGGCGGCGCGGGCGAGCGCGGCCATCACCGCGGAGCCGAGTCCGCGCCGCCGGTGCCCGGCGGAGACCTCGACCGCGCTGAAGCAGACCCAGCGCCCGTCCACCACCGCGCGCCCGATCGCGGCGGGCGCGGCGCCGGGGTCGTCCGGGTCCGGCACGGTGGCGAACCATACCGAGGGGCCGCCGCGGAGCACCCCGAGCGCGGTCGCGGCGGCGGTCGGGTCGGCGGCCCGGTGGTAGCGGGAGATCCAGGCCGGACCCGGCTCCCGGTCGAGCCGGACGCCGTCCCTCGGCGCCGCGTCGAGCAGCGGGGACAGCGGGGCGGTCTGCTCCAGCGCGGAGCCCTCCGCGGTCCAGCCCAGGGCCGCCAGCCGGGCGTCCAGGGCGTCGTCGGCGTCCTCGGCGCCGGTGGTGACCTGGAGGTAGGTCGGCAGGCCGCGCTGGTCGTACCAGCCGCGGGCCCGCTCCAGGGCCCGGTCCAGCGGCAGTCCGGAACCGCCCAGGACCAGCACCGAGTTGGCCCGCTTGGTGAAGCCGCCGGAGGCCCGCAGGGTCCACTCGCCGAGCGGCTCGGTCTCCGCGGCGGGCCAGTTCCGGGCCGCGATCCGGCCCAGCTCGACCGTGCCCACCGCCCGGTGCGCGGCCACCGCGCCCCGGCCGCGGCGGACCGGGGCCGGCGGCACCGGCTTGCCCGCGACCAGGGTCTCCTGGCGGATCGCGACCGCCGCGCCGGTGCGGTCGACGACCGTCAGCACCCCGTCGTCCCACGATGTGAGCACGCCGACGACGTCGCCGAATACCGGACGACCTTGTGAAACCTCCAGAATCCTCCGTACCGAAACGCGTCTGCCCAGGTCAGATGGGGTGATGTGGATCTCTGCCCGTGCATGTCCGATAGTGTTGTCCGCCATACCCGCCACCTCCGGTGCAACCGCCGTCCTGGAACGGCGATACTAGGGGCGGGCATCGACGACGCCGCGCTCCCCTGCGCGAATGCCAGCCCCTACGAGGAGGAACGTCAGCGTGACCTACGTCATCGCGCAGCCTTGTGTCGACGTGAAGGACAAGGCGTGCATCGAAGAATGCCCCGTCGACTGCATCTACGAGGGCAAGCGGTCCTTGTACATCCACCCCGACGAGTGCGTGGACTGCGGAGCCTGTGAGCCCGTCTGCCCCGTCGAGGCGATCTTCTACGAGGACGACACCCCGGACGAGTGGAAGGACTACTACAAGGCGAACGTCGACTTCTTCGACGACCTCGGCTCGCCCGGTGGCGCCTCCAAGCTCGGCCTGATCGACAAGGACCACCCGTTCATCGCGGCCCTCCCGCCGCAGAACCAGTGACCTCTGCCGTGAGCAACGCGCACGACCGCACCGCCGCCGAGCTGCCCCTTCCCGGAGGGGCGGCTCGCCGCGTTTCCGGCCTGCTGCCGGTGTTCCCCTGGGACCGGCTGGAGCCCTACAAGGCCACCGCCGCCGAGCACCCGGACGGCATCGTGGACCTCTCGGTCGGCACCCCGGTCGACCCGGTGCCCGAGCTGGTGCAGAACGCGCTGACGGCGGCGGCCGACAGCCCCGGCTACCCGACCGTCTGGGGCACCCCCGCGCTGCGGGACGCCCTGGTCGGCTGGTCCGAGCGGCGGCTCGGCGCGAGCGGGCTGACCCACCGGCACGTACTGCCGCTGGTCGGCTCCAAGGAACTGGTCGCCTCGCTGCCGACACAGCTGGGCCTCGGTCCGGGGGACCGGGTGGCCTACCCGCGGCTGGCCTACCCGACCTACGAGGTCGGCGCGCGGCTGGCCAGGGCCGAGCACACGGTCTACGACGACCCGTGGGAGCTCGACCCGGCCGGGCTGAAGCTGCTCTGGCTGAACTCCCCGTCCAACCCGACCGGACGGGTGCTGACGGTCGCCGAACTGCGCCGTACCGTCGGCTGGGCCAGGGAGCACGGGGTGCTGCTGGTCAGCGACGAGTGCTACCTGGAGCTGGGCTGGGAGGCCGAGCCGGTCTCGGTGCTGCACCCGGACGTCTGCGACGGGGTCTACGACGGCCTGGTGGCGGTGCACTCGCTGTCCAAGCGCTCCAACCTGGCCGGCTACCGGGCGGCCTTCCTGGCCGGGGACCCGGCGGTGCTCGGCGAGCTGCTGGAGATCAGGAAGCACAGCGGCCTGATGGTCCCGGCCCCGGTGCAGGCGGCGACGGCGGCCGCACTCGCGGACACCGCCCACGTCGAGCAGCAGCGCGCCCGCTACGCCGCCCGACGCTCGGCGCTGCGCGGCGCACTGGAGGCCTGCGGCTTCCGGATCGAGCACTCCGAGGCCAGCCTCTACCTCTGGGCCACCCGGGACGAGCCCTGCTGGGAGACCGTCGCCGACCTGGCCGAGCACGGGGTGCTGGTGGCGCCGGGCGAGTTCTACGGCGCGGCCGGGGCGCGCTTCGTCCGGATCGCCCTCACCGCGACGGACGAGCGGATCAGCGCGGCGGTGCAGCGGCTGAAGGCGTGACCGGGCAGACCGGAACGAACGCGGGTGGGGCCCGGAAGCGATGTGCTTCCGGGCCCCACCCGCGTTCCGTGCCGCTGTGCTGACGTGCCGCTGTGCTGACGTGCCGCTGTGCTGCCGGACCGTCAGACCGGGAGGCCGCCGCCGGCCAGCGGCAGCGCCTGGGTGACCGCGCCCAGCGAGGAGGTGTCGCCCAGCGCGGGCAGCCCGCCGAGCCGCTGCGCGGGCGCGGCGGCGGGGTCGGTGGCGCCGCTCAGCGCGGAGGTGGCCTGGCCCAGCGGCAGCTGGTCCACCGGCAGGCTGCCCAGCGGCAGCGAGGACAGCGCACCGGTGGCCGAGTCGGTCGCGGGCAGCCCGGTGTTGCCGGTGCCGACCGGGATCGCCCGGGTCGCGCCGGAGGCGGAGCCGGCCAGGCCGCTGGAGGCGGCCGTGGTGGAGCCGGCCACCTGGGCCAGCTCGCCGGTGGTCGAGCCGAGCATGCTGTCGGCCTGGGGCAGCGCCTTGGCGGTCGCCCCGCCGGCCGCGTCGGTGACCGAGGGCACCGTGGAGGCGACCGCGTCACCCGCGCCGTTGCCGGTCAGGTCGCCGGTCTGGTGCGCGGCGGACTGCACGTCGTCGCCCAGGGCGCCGCTGTCGAGCCGGCTGAGCCCACCCAGGTCGGGGACGCCGGGCAGCGCGGGCGCCGCGTGCGCCACACCGGTCAGCACGGCGGGGACCGCACCGGCGGCGACGACGAACGCGGCCTGGACGATCCGGCGCGAGAGGGGGAGAGACATGGTGCTCCTCGTGGAGATGGGGACAGTGCCAGTCCGGCGGGCGGACGTGGTGACTACCGCCTGAGGAGCGAGAAGGTTGCGGCCGACCCGGGCAAAGAATTCCTAAACATCGCATTATCTTTTTCGGTGCAAATGCGGACGAAATGACGCGGTGTCAGCAATCCGAGGGAAGGTTTCTTCTCGTAATGCCGGGGCTGTTGACGATGCGCACGTATTCTCCGCAACTCGCCGGGGCACTAGGCCGTCCGGATGGCCCCGGCGTCAACCCGCCGGAGCGCGGTTAACCCGCGACGGTGATCCGTACCGAGGTGGCCGACGCCGCCGTCGCCGCGCCCGCCGCGGTCGGCTGCCAGCCCTTGGCCGAGACCGAGCCGCTCTGCCAGGTCCGGCCCGCGTAGGACACCGCGGTGATGTGCAGCTGCTGGCAGTTGGCGACGGCCCACTGCGCCACCGCCCAGCCCAGCTGCTTCCCGGCCGCGCCCCCGCCGGTCCCCACGGCCAGGTCCAGGCCCCGCGCGGCGGCCGAGGCGGAGGCCGATCCCGGGCCGGAGGCGGCGGCGGAGCCGGTCGCGGCGGGCAGCGGCGCCGCCGCCACCGGCGTCACGCTCCGGCCGAAGTCCTTGGTCAGCGTCCTGGCCACGGTCGCCGCGCCCGGCTGCAGCCCGTCCGAGCTGACCGCGCCCGCCGCCGCCGTGCCGACGCCGTTGACCGTGCAGTTCAACGTCGCCGGCAGCCGCCCGGTCAGCGCCCCGGCCAGGGTGGTGGCGTCGTCCTCGTGCTGGGCGTAGGCGTCCGGGTAGCCGCTGTGCTGGACGTCCTGGGCGGCCACGGTCAGCGGCAGCTGCGCGTAGCCGGGGATCCGCACCAGCTTGTCCAGGAACTTGCCGGTCGCGTAGACCGGGTCGGCGATCTGCGCCGGGGTGCCCCAGCCCTGCGAGGGCCGTTGCTGGAACAGGCCGATCGAGTCCCGGTCGCCGGCCGGGAGGTTCTCCAGTCGGGACTCCTGCATCGCCGTGGCCAGTGAGATGGCCACCGCGCGCTCGGGCAGGTCGCGGGAGATCGCCACCGCGCTGATGGTGCCCGCGTTGCCCATCTGCGTGACGCTGAGGTCGACGATCCCGTCGCTGGTGTCCACCTCGCAGCCCTCGGACAGCGCCGGGATCGGCAGCAGGTCGCGGTGCCGGTTCAGATAGAGGCCGCCCGCCGTCAGCAGGCCGACCACCAGCAGGAACGGGAGCAGGCAGCCCATCCAGCGCCGCCGCCTGCTGCGCACAGGGGAGGTCTCCGCGGAGTCCATGATCGACTTCAGGCTCACCCGGCTGCTCCTCCTCACGGTGTTCGATGCACCCTACCGACTCGGACGGCCCCGTGGTCCTACCGGTTCGCTGGGCCCCGCCCCGCCGTACCCACCGGTCGGACGATCCGGCCGCAGCCGAGCCCCACGCCGTATCGTGGCTGCTCATGACTCGCTCCCCTGCCGCCACCGCGGCCGCACCTGTGCTGGATCTCACCCTGTCCGGAGGCGAACTCACCGCCCAACTGGTCGACGTCCCGTCGGTCAGCGGCGACGAGCGGGTGCTCGCCGACGCGGTCGAGGCCGCCCTGCGCGCACTGCCGCACCTCACCGTGGACCGGGACGGGGACGCCGTCGTCGCCAGGACGAACCTGGGCCGGGCCGAACGGATCGTGCTCGCCGGGCACCTGGACACCGTGCCGATCGCCGACAACCTCCCGTCCCGGGTCGACGGCGACCTGCTCTACGGCTGCGGCACCTCCGACATGAAGGCCGGCGTCGCGGTCCAGCTCCGGATCGCGGCGACCGTCGCCGACCCCAACCGCGACCTCACCTTCGTCTTCTACGACTGCGAGGAGGTCGAGGCCCCCCGCAACGGCCTCGGCCGGCTCGCCCGGAACCACCCGGACTGGCTCGCCGCCGACTTCGCGGTGCTGATGGAGCCGAGCAACGCCCAGGTCGAGGGCGGCTGCCAGGGCACCATGCGGGCCACCGTCAGCACCGGCGGGCACCGGGCCCACTCCGCCCGCAGCTGGCTCGGCGACAACGCCATCCACAAGGCCGCGCCGATCCTGCAGCGGCTCGCCGACTACACCCCGCGGCTGGTCGAGATCGACGGCCTGGAGTACCACGAGGGCCTCAACGCGGTGCGGATCGAGGGCGGGGTGGCCGGCAACGTCATCCCCGACGCCTGCGCGGTCACCGTCAACTTCCGCTTCGCGCCGGACCGCGACCAGGCCGAGGCCGAGGCGCACGTCCGCGAGGTGTTCGCGGGCTACGACGTGGCGGTCACCGACTCCGCCCCCGGCGCGCTGCCCGGCCTCGCCCACCCGGCCGCCGCCGCCTTCATCGCCGCCACCGCGACCACCCCGCAGGCCAAGTTCGGCTGGACCGACGTGGCCCGCTTCTCCGCGCTCGGCGTCCCCGCCGTCAACTACGGCCCCGGCGACCCCAACCTCGCGCACACCCGGGAGGAGCACTGCTCGCTGTCCGCGGTCACCGAGTGCGAGAAGCGGATCCGGGACTGGCTGCAGGGCTGAAGATCCCACCCGGGGGTCGGTACGGGTCGTACCCTCCGTAGGTATGACGAAGGACGAGCGGTTCCCGGTGGCCAAGAAGATCGCGGAGAAGCGGCGCGGCCCCGTGCTGCTCCGCGGCGAGCAGGTGGACAGCAGCACCACCGACCAGCGCCTGCTGGACTCGGCACAGAACTCGGACTGGCTGCACACCGACCCCTGGCGGGTCATGCGGATCCAGTCCGAGTTCGTCGAGGGCTTCGGCACGCTGGCCGAACTCGGCCCCGCCATCAGTGTGTTCGGCTCGGCCCGGACCCCGGTCGACTCACCCGAGTACGAGGCCGGGGTGCGGATCGGCCGGGCGCTGTCCGAGGCCGGCTACGCGGTGATCACCGGCGGCGGCCCCGGCGCGATGGAGTCGGCCAACAAGGGCGCGCACGAGGCCGGCGGCACCTCGGTCGGCCTCGGCATCGAGCTGCCGTTCGAGCAGGGCCTGAACCAGTACGTCGACCTGGGGCTGAACTTCCGTTACTTCTTCGTCCGGAAGACCATGTTCGTGAAGTACAGCCAGGGCTTCATCGTGCTGCCCGGCGGCTTCGGCACCCTGGACGAGCTGTTCGAGGCGCTGACCCTGGTGCAGACCCACAAGGTCACCCGGTTCCCGGTGATCCTGTTCGGGGTGGACTACTGGTCCGGGCTGGTCGACTGGGTGAAGCGGACGGTCATCGCCGAGGGCAAGGCCTCGCCCTCGGACCTGGAGCTGATCCAGCTCACCGACTCGGTGGACGAGGCGCTGAAGATCCTGGACGACGCCGCCCGCCGCAACGGCGTGCAGAACCCGGCGCACAGCCCGGAGTAGCGGGCCCTAGGCCAGCCCGCGCCGGGCCACCGCGGGCGGCCGGGTGCCGCGGATCGAGGCGACCATGTCCAGCACCTGCCTGGTCTCCGCCACCTGGTGCACCCGGTAGACCTGGGCGCCCAGCCAGGCCGAGACGGCGGTGGTGGCCAGGGTGCCGAGCAGCCGCTCGCCGACCGGCTTGTCCAGGGTCTCGCCGACGAAGTCCTTGTTGGACAGCGAGACCAGCACCGGCCAGCCGGTCGCGGTCATCTCCGGCAGCCGCCGGGTGGCCTCCAGCGAGTGCCGGGTGTTCTTGCCGAAGTCGTGCCCGGGGTCGATCAGCACCGCGTCCCTGGGCACGCCCAGCGCCACCGCCCGCTCGGCCAGCGCCACCGTCCGCTCCAGGATGTCCGCCATCACGTCCTGGTAGGCCACCCGGTGCGGCCGGGTGCGCGGCTCCGCGCCGCCCGCGTGGGTGCAGACGATGCCGACGCCGTGCCGCCCGGCCACCTCCGCCAGCAGCGGGTCCACCCCGCCCCAGGCGTCGTTCAGCAGGTCCGCGCCGACCGCGCAGACCGCCTCGCCGACCTCGTGCCGCCAGGTGTCCACGCTGATCACGGTGTCCGGGTGGCGCTTGCGCAGCTCGGCCACGAACGGGACGATCCGGCGCAGCTCCTCCGCGGTGTCGACCTCCTCGCCGGGCCCGGCCTTGACCCCGCCGATGTCCAGGATCGCCGCGCCCTCGGCCACCGCCCGGTCCGCCGCGGCGAAGGCCGCCTCGTCGGTGAAGGTCGCCCCCCGGTCGAAGAAGGAGTCGGGGGTCCGGTTCACGATGGCCATGATGACCGGCTCGTCCTCACCGAAAATCCGCGGTCCGAGCGCGAGAGCCATGCGTCCTCCAAGGTCCGTAGGCCATGATGAGCAGCATTCACTGCTGTGGGGGCCCATCCATGATCCCCCACCGGGAGCCGGGAGTCGTGGGCTTGTGTTCTGGTTGATCCTCGTCGTCATGGTGCTGGTGGTCGGAGCCGCAGCACTGGTCGCCCTCGGCAGCGGCGGCTCGCTGCCGGACGCGGAGCGCGACCGCCTCGCCGCCCGGCTGCCGCTGGACCGCCCGCTGGGCCGGGCGGACGTCGACTCGCTGCGCTTCCCGATGGCGCTGCGCGGCTACCGGATGGACGAGGTGGACGACGTGCTCGATCGCCTCGGCGCCGAGCTGATGCACCGTGACGTCCGGGTGTCCGAGCTGGAGGCGGCGCTGGGCGCGGCGCTGGCGGCCGGGGGACCGGCCGGCGGCGGTCCCGGCACCGCCGAGTTCGAGGCGCTGCGGATGCGCTTCGCCACCCCCGGCAGCCCGGCCGAGCCGCCACAGGAGGCCATCCCGGGCGTCGATGTGGCCGCGGGCGGCGCGGGCGGCGCGGGCGGCTCCACCGCGGCGCCGGAGGCGGGCGCGGGCGGGCTGCTGTGACCGCGGCGGTGGCCGGTCCGGACGGGCTGCTGCGCTGCCCCTGGGGCCTCTCCACGCCGGACTACGTCGCCTACCACGACCAGGAGTGGGGCAAGGCGGTGCACGGCGACCGGGCCCTGTACGAGCGGATCTCGCTGGAGGCGTTCCAGTCCGGCCTGTCCTGGATCACCATCCTGCGCCGCCGGGAGACCTTCCGTAAGGCCTTCGCCGACTTCGACCCGGCGGTGGTGGCGGCCTACCGGGACGAGGACGTGGAGCGGCTGATGGCCGACCCCGGCATCATCCGCAACCGGGCCAAGGTGCTCGCCACCATCGCCAACGCCGGTGCGGTGCTGGCCCTTGAGGACACCACCCTGGACGCGCTGGTCTGGTCGTTCGCCCCGGCGAAGCCGGGCCGGGCCCCGCGCGCCCTGGGCGACGTCCCCGCGGTCACCCCGGAGTCCACGGCGCTCGCCAAGGAGCTGAAGCGCCGCGGCTTCCGGTTCGTCGGGCCGACCACCGCCTATGCGCTGATGCAGGCCTGCGGCCTGGTCAACGACCACCTCGCGGACTGCTGCGCCCGCTAGTCGTCCCGGCGGCTACCGCCCCAGGTACCGCGGCTTCTCCTTGGCGATGAAGGCCTGCACCGCGATCCAGTGGTCGGCCGAGGCCCCGGCCACCGTCTGCAGCTCGTCCTCCTTGGCCAGCGTCTCCACCAGCGAGTGCGAGGTGGCGTAGGCCAGCGACTCCTTGATCGCGCCGTAGGCGACGGTGGGCCCTTCGGCCAGGGTGCGGGCGAAGGCCAGCGCGGTCGCCGCCAGCTCGGCCCCGGGGACGACCCGGTGCGCCAGGCCCAGCGCCAGCGCCTCCGCGGCCGGGACGGTCTGCGGGAACATCAGCAGCTCGGTGGCCTTGGCCTGGCCGACCAGCCGCGGCAGGGTCCAGGACGCGCCGGAGTCGGCGGTCAGCGCCACCCCGGCGAAGGAGGTGTTGAACCCGCCGTGGTCGGCCAGGATCCGGAAGTCGCAGGCCCAGGCGAGACCCGCGCCCGCGCCCGCGGCCACGCCGTTGACCGCGGCGACGACCGGCTTGGGCATGGTCGCGATCGCGGTCGCCAGCGGGTTGTAGTGCTCCTTCACCGTCGACAGCGGCGCCTCCCCTCCGGCGCGGGCCTCGGCCAGCTTGCCGACGTGCTCCTTGAGGTCCTGGCCGACGCAGAAGGCCCGCTCGCCCGCCCCGGTGAGCAGCACCGCCCGCACCGCCGGGTCGTCCTTGGCCGCGATCATGGCGTCCCGCAGTGCCACCTTGGTCGCGGTGTCGAGGGCGTTCATCGCCTCGGGCCGGTTGATGGTGACGGTCGCGAGCCCGTCGTTGAGCTCGTAGAGGACGGTGTCGGCCATGCGGGTCTCCCCATTACTCGTCGGTAGGTCGATGCCAGCATGACGGATCGACAGCTGCTTCGCAGATGTGACGTGGACCACTCTCGGCGCGGAAGCGGTTCGTGTCCAGATCCGCCGTGGGACCGGGACCTGCCGCTCGGGGCAGGGGAACTGATTTGCGATCGGGCGCGTCTCCAGAGCGTGCGGCAGGGGCCAACGGGGCAGGAGAGAGCAGTGATGTTGGTCATCGGGCCCTCTCATGCGGGATACTGGACTCCGATCAATGCGTTCGATACCTGCGGTGGACGGGCCGTGGGTGCGTCGGTGAGCAGGTTGCAGGAAGGGGAACGAGCATGGCGGCCATGAAGCCGCGGACGGGCGACGGCCCGCTCGAGGTGACCAAGGAGGGGCGGGGCATCGTCATGCGAGTACCGCTCGAAGGCGGCGGACGGCTGGTGGTCGAACTGACTCCGGACGAGGCCGACGCGCTGGGCGAGGCGCTGAAGAAGGCCTGCGGCTGACGACCTCCTGGTCACAATGAGTGTGACGACTGTGGCTCTGGCCTCGGACCCCGCCACGGGGCCCGGTACCAGGGCCACAGTTGCGTCCGGACCCGCTCCCGATTCGGGTTTCAGCCCCTGACCGCGCAGAGCAGCCCGTCGCCCACCGGCAGCAGCGCGCTGAGCAGCGCCGGATGCTCCCGCACGGTCCGCACCAGCTCCCGCGCGGCATGGCTCTGCGCCTCGAATGCAGCCGCGTCCAACGCGCTGAGCGCCCCCTCGAAGCAGACCATTCCCCCCGGTCGGAGTAGGCGCAACGATTCTGCAAGGTACTGCGGGGTCTCCGCCGGGTCGCCGTCGCAGAACACCAGGTCGTACTGGCCGTCGGCGAGCCGCGGCAGCACCTCCAGGGCCGCGCCCGGAATGCAGCGGGCCCGCCCGGTGGCGTAGCCGGCCGCGGCGAAGGCCTCGCGGGCCTGCCGCTGCAGCCCCGGTTGCACGTCGACGGTGGTCAGCACCCCGTCCGGGCGCATCCCGCGGAGCAGGCAGATTCCGGACACCCCGGCGCCGGTGCCGATCTCGGCGACCGAGCGGGCCCCCAGCGCGGCGGCCAGCAGGGTCAGCGCCGCGCCGCTGGCCGGGGACACCGGGCGGACCCCGGCCAGCTCCGACTGCCTGCGGGCATGCCGCAGCAGCTCGTCCTCCACCGCGTAGGCGTCGGCGAGTCCCGCGTCCGACTGCCCGTAGCCGGTGATGGGCGCTCCCTCGGGGGGTCCTGGTGCTCGGGTCGACCTGCCTTCGTGTCGACATGCAGGCCACAGGTTAGTGGGTCTTGGAGGAACCCGAGCGGGACGCGGCCCGTTGGAGGAGGTGGGTCCGGACGGGCCGGCGACAGCCGCTCCGTCCAGGCCGGCGAATCACCGCAGGTGAGTCGTATGGTGATTGGCTTTTATCCGGTACTAACGGGTGAGGCGGATATGGTGGTGGCCCTGCTTGGCAGAAGAGCCGGACGAGGAGGTGTGGCTGAGGGGGGCGTCGGTTCGCGGCACGTCCGCGGCCATGCGTCGGCCCCGATGCCGAAGCCCGTGATGAGTGAGTCGCAGCCCGAGCAAGCGCAGAGCCCGCAGACCGCCTCCTTCGACGAGGGGGCCGTGGCTCCCGTCTGGACTCCGCCCAGCTGGGAGGAGATCGTCCAGACGCACAGCGCCCGGGTGTACCGGCTCGCCTACCGCCTGACGGGCAATCAGCACGACGCCGAGGACCTGACCCAGGAGGTCTTCGTCCGGGTGTTCCGCTCGCTGTCCACCTACACCCCCGGCACCTTCGAGGGCTGGCTGCACCGGATCACCACCAACCTGTTCCTGGACATGGTCCGCCGCAAGCAGCGGATCCGCTTCGACGCGCTGGCCGAGGACGCCGCCGAGCGCCTGCCGAGCCGCGAGCCGTCGCCCGCGCAGCACTTCCACGACACCCACTTCGACGCCGACGTGCAGCAGGCGCTGGACACCCTCGCGCCCGAGTTCCGCGCCGCCGTCGTGCTCTGCGACATCGAGGGCCTCTCCTACGAGGAGATCGCGGCGACCCTGGGCGTCAAGCTCGGGACCGTCCGCAGCCGGATCCACCGCGGTCGCGCGCATCTGCGCTCCGCCCTGCAGCACCGCGCGCCCGGAGCGGCCGAGGGCCGTGAGCGCCGGGCCGGTGCCGAGGCCGAGCCCGCCGAGGCCGCCCTGACCAGGGCCGGCACCGCCGGTGGCGAGGCCGTGGACGACCTCTCGGAGCGGAGGCGGTCGCTGTGAGCGAGCAGTCCCGCCGTGCCAGACCGCAGGACCTCGCGGTCGAGATGGTCGAGCTGCGGGTGGCCCGCCCCTCGACCGCCACCGCCGTACCGCCGGTACCGGTCGAGGGCCACCTCGGCGACCGTCTCGCCGCCTTCGTGGACGGCGAACTGGACCACGACGCCAGGGAGCGGGTGCAGTCGCACCTGGCGACCTGCGACGCCTGCCTGGGCCGGGCCGAGGAGGAGCGCCGGGTCAAGAGCCGGATCTCGGCCGCCCCGCCGCCCGACCCCAGCGCCCTGTTCATGTCCCGGCTGATGTCCATCGCCGGGGACTCCGACCAGCAGCCCCCGTCCTCGGGCCCGCAGCAGCCGCGCCGCGGCTTCGGCGGCAGCGCCTTCGGCGGCGGCGCCACCGGCGGCTTCGGCGGGACGACCGGCGGCTGGGGCTCCAACGGCCTCGGCGGCGGCCGTTTCGGCAGCGGCGCACTGGGCGCGGAGCACCCGCTGCCCGGCGTCGACCCGCGCGCCGAGCGCCGACTGCCGTTCCAGGACCAGGCCGGGCCGATCGCCGCCCGGCTCCGCTCCGGCTTCGCCCCGGCGGCCTCGGCCGACTACCGGGACGACAGCCCGCAGCGCCTCACCGAGCGGGAGCAGGACCGGACCCGCCGGGCCGCGGCCCCGCGCCCGTCGGCGGCCCGTGGCCGACGCTTCGCCTTCGCCGCGGCCGGGGCCTTCTCGGTCGCCGCGGTCGCCCTGGGCGGCGCGATCACCGGCGTCACCGCCGCCGAGCCCACGGTGGACGAGCCGTACGGCAATGTCGCCCCGGTCGCCGACACCTCGCCCGGCGCCCAGGGCGGCGCCGACCGCAGCCGCGGCGGGCAGCTCGCCTACGGCGTCCCGGCCGACGTCCCCGCCTACATCCCCACCTACAACAGCCAGTACGAGGCCCAGTACGGCGGCCAGTTCGGCCCCGGGGCACCGGCCGCCTCGGCGACCGCCCTGCCCACCGGCTACGCCGCCGCGGGCGCCGCCGTCCGTTAGGGCCCTTACCTACCCTTTCAGGCGGGTGCTGTCGGCAGCGGTTTCGGCCCGGACCTGGTTGAATCGTGCCCTCGAAACGGAGGGCGGTGCGGCGGATGGGCGACGGCGGAACCGGGGCAGGCACCGGTGCGCCCAGCTGGTGGAGCCATCCCGACGGCTCCACCGGCCGGGGCGCGGGCTTCCGGCTCCCGCCGGACCGGCTCCCCGCCGCGGCCCCCGGGCCCACGTCCCGGCCGCAGCCGTCGGAACCACCCGCGCCGGCGGCGTCCGGGCGCGGCGGGACCGGGCTGCGGATCGCGGTGCTGGCCGTCTTCGCCGTGCTCTGCGCCGGGCTGCTCGGCGGCGGCGTCGGCGCGGTGGTCCAGGGCACCCGGCAGGGCGGCCGGATCACCCTGCGACCGGCGACCGAGGCGGGCGTCAGCCGTCCCGCCGACACCACCGCGGGCGTGGTCAAGGCGGCGCTGCCCGGCGTGGTCTACCTGAGCGTCCGGACAGCGGGGCAGAGCGTCACCGGGACCGGCACCGGGATCGTGCTGGACGGGGCCGGGCACATCCTCACCAACAACCACGTGGTCGCCCCGGCCGGACGCCCCGGGCAGGTCACCGTCACCTTCAGCACCGGCCAGCGGCACCCGGCCGCGCTGGTCGGCCGGGACGTCGACTCGGACCTGGCGGTGATCCAGGTCAAGGGGGTGCGCGGGCTGCGTCCGCTGGCCCTGGGCAGCGCCGCCGGGCTGCAGGTCGGCGACCCGGTGGTGGCCATCGGGGCGCCGTTCGGCCTGGTCGGCACGGTCACCTCGGGCATCCTCAGCGCCAAGGACCGCCCGCTGACCTCCGGCAGCGCCAGTTCCGGCACCGGCCTGGCGCACCTGGACGCGCTGCAGACCGACGCGCCGATCAACCCCGGCAACTCCGGCGGACCGCTGCTGGACTCGGCCGGGACGGTGGTCGGCGTCAACACGGTGATCCGCTCCGCCACGGCCGACAGCGCCGACCCCTACGCGGCCGACGACGAGGCGGGCAGCATCGGGCTCGGCTTCGCGATCCCGATCGACCGGGCGATAAGGGTCGCCGAACAGCTCGTCAACACCGGGCGGGCGGACCGCACCACCATCGGCGCGACCCTGCTGCCGGACCACACCGGCTCCGCCGAGGTCGGCTCGGTCAGCCGCACCGGGACCGCCGCACGGGCCGGACTGCGGGCCGGAGACCTGGTCACCGCGGTCGACGGCAACCCGGTGACCAGCGCCGCAGACCTGGTCGCGCTGATCCGCGGCGGCAGTCCCGGACAGCGGGCGGTGCTCACCCTGTGGCGCGACGGCGACGTCCGCAGCCTGTCCGTCCTGCTCCGTTCAGCGCCCGGTTCCGCCCCCGCCGACAGCGCGTAGCCGCGTGACCGTTCGTTTGCGGCTCCGGGCCGACTAGGCTGGTCCCGGTACCGCTCGGTCCACGAGCGGGAGACTTCACCTTCCAGGGGAGCCGCACGGTGTTCGACATAAGTCCATTCAAGCTGGTGGCACTGGTTGTCCTCGCCGTGATCATCTTCGGCCCCGACAAGCTCCCCAAGCTCATCGCCGAGGGCATGGCCTTCATCCGCAAGGTGCGGGCGTTCTCCGAGAGCGCCAAGGAGGACATCCGCAAGGAGCTGGGCCCCGAGTTCAAGGACTTCGAGTTCGAGGACCTGAACCCGAAGACCTTCGTCCGCAAGCAGCTCGCGGTGCACGGTGAGGAGTACGGCCTGAGCGACCTCAAGGAGCTGCGGAACGGCTTCGCCAAGGACGCGGCCGACGCGACCGCCGCGGTGAAGTCGGTACGCGCGGACCCGCTCGCCAAGGTGGCCGTGGACGACGCGGCGCCGGACGCCCCCGCCACGACCTCGCTGACCAAGGCCGCAGCCGCGGAGGAGCCCCCCAGGTACGACCTCGACGCGACCTGACCCGGCGCTCGTCCGTCTGTCGGCCACCCGTCCGCGCGCCGTTCAAGCCGGTGGACGGTGGCCCGGCCCCGCTATTGTTCTGAACCGACAGAACTGGAGGGCCGGATGGACACCACGAGCCGCACCACCGCGACGAGCCGCACCACGGCGACTGTCGACGCGTACCTGCGCGCCGACTTCCCCTGGTACAGCCTGGACGAGGGGTGGACCGGCCGCCGCTGGCTGATCCCGGCCGGGACCTCCCCCGACGGCGCGGTCGACTACGGCTCCATCGGCCACGGCGACGAGCCGGTCCGCTCCTACGCCAGGCCGGACGCCGCCGAGAGCCGCCGCTACGCCGTGGTGGTCACCGTGGCCCGCCGCCCGGGTCGCCGCCTCGGCGACGGCACCGGGACTCTCGACGCCACCTCGGTCTCCTCGGCCGCGTGGCTGGCCGGGGCCGGGCTGCTGACCGCGGCCGAGCACTCCCCGCTGGCCCGCGACCTGCGGCAGAACTGGCTGGAGCAGCAGTCCGCGCTGGCCTGGGACCTCGCCGACGACCTCCAGGGCGACGCCTGGTCCTCGCTGACGCTGCCGGTCAACGGCACGCCGCAGCCGTTCCGCTACCGCGAGTCGGAGTACGGCTGGGTGCTGGCGGGCGACGCGCCGGGGGTGCACCTGGGCGCGTACGGACGCGGTGTCAGCGCCTACGGGATCGGGTTCACCACAGTGACCGACATCGCCGCGTACGGGGAGTAGGCGCGGGGGCGCGAGCGGCGGGCTACCGCTGTCGGTGGTAGCTGTTCGCGCAGTTCCCCGCGCCCCTGGGCGCTGCCTGGTCGGCCCTGTCCGGTCAGAACTTGTTGCGCGGGGTGATGCCCAGCGAGAGGCCGGACAGGCCGCGCTGGCGGCTGGAGAGCTTGCCGGCGATGGCGCGCAGCGCGGTGCCCGCGGGGGACTCAGGGTCGGCGAGCACCACCGGCTTGCCCTCGTCGCCGCCCTGGCGCAGCCCGAGGTCGATCGGGATGTTCCCGAGCACCGGCACCTTGGCGCCGGTCGCCTTGGTCAGCGCGTCGGCGACGGTCTGCCCGCCGCCGGTGCCGAAGACGTCCACCATCTCGCCGCAGTGCGGGCAGGGCATGCCGGACATGTTCTCGATCACGCCGACGATGGTCTGGTGCGTCTGCAGCGCGATCGTCCCGGCCCGCTCGGCCACCTCGGCGGCGGCCTGCTGCGGGGTGGTGACGATCAGGATCTCGGCGTTGGGGACCAGCTGCGCCACCGAGATGGCGATGTCGCCGGTGCCCGGCGGCAGGTCCAGCAGCAGCACGTCCAGGTCGCCCCAGAACACGTCGGCCAGGAACTGCTGCAGCGCCCGGTGCAGCATCGGCCCGCGCCACACCACCGGGGTGTTGCCCGGGGTGAACATGCCGATCGAGATGACCTTCACCCCGTGCGCCGACGGCGGCATGATCATGGTTTCGACCTGGGTCGGACGGCCCTCCACGCCGAGCATCCTGGGCACGCTGTGGCCGTAGATGTCGGCGTCCACCACCGCGACCTTCAGCCCGTCCGCGGCCAGCGCGGCGGCGAGGTTGACGGTCACCGAGGACTTGCCGACCCCGCCCTTGCCGGAGGCCACCGCGTAGACCCGGGTCAGCGACCCGGGCTTGGCGAACGGGATCTCCTTCTCGGCCTGGCCGCCGCGGAGCATCGAGGCCAGTTCCTGGCGCTGCTCGGTGCTCATCACCTCCAGCACCACCTCGACCGAGCTGATGCCGGGGACGGCGCCGACCGCGTCGGTGACCCGGCTGGTGATGGTCTCCCGCATCGGGCAGCCGGAGACGGTGAGCAGCACCACGACCCTGGCCGCGCCGCCGGGGTCGATCTCCACCGACTCGACCATGCCGAGTTCGGTGATGGGACGGTGGATCTCCGGGTCCTGCACCGTCCCGAGGGCCGCGCGCACGGACTCCTCAAGGACGGTCGCCTGCGTGTCAGAAGCCATGGAGTGAATGGTACGGCGCGCGGGGCCCGGACTAGGCCGGGGGATCGTCCGCGCCGCCGAGCCCGCCCGGGTTTCGCTGCTCCAGCTCCTTGAGCAGCGCCTGCAGTTCGGACCGCAGGAAGTCGCGGGTGGCGACCTCGCCCAGGCCCTGCCGCAGCGCGGCGACCTCGCGGGTCAGGTACTCGGTGTCGGCGACGTTGCGCTCGCCGCGGGCCCGGTCCTGCTCCATGTTGACTTTGTCACGGTCGTCCTGCCGGTTCTGCGCGAGCAGGATCAGCGGGGCGGCGTAGGAGGCCTGCAGCGACAGCGCCAGGGTCAGGAAGATGAAGGGGTACTGGTCGAAGCGCAGCGCGCGCGGGGCGAGGAAGTTCCAGCCGATCCAGACCGCGACGATCAGCGTCATCCAGACCAGGAACCGGCCGGTGCCGAGGAACCGGGCGATCCGCTCGGAGAAGCGCCCGAACGCGTCCGAGTCGGGGTTGGGCAGCGTCAGCAGGCTGCGGCGGCGCGGCTGCGGCTGGTCCAGCCGGTTGCGGCGGCGTTCATCGGCCATCGGCGGCCACCCCCCTCGGGCTCGCGGTGTCGGCGCCGTCGCCGGCGTAGGCCTCGACCTCCCCGCCGTGCAGGGCGGACTCGCGCCAGTCCTCCGGCAGGATGTGGTCGAGCACGTCGTCCACCGTCACCGCGCCGAGCAGGTGGTCGTGGGCGTCCACGATCGGCGCGGCGACCATGTTGTAGGTGGCCAGGTAGCTGGTGATCCGCGGCAGCTCGGTGTCCGGGGTGAGCGGGTCCAGGTCGCCGTCCACGATCGCGCCGAGCAGCGTGTACGGGGGCTCCCGCAGCAGCCGCTGGAAGTGCACCAGGCCGAGGTAGGTGCCGGTCGGGGTCTCGGTCGGCGGGCGGCAGACGTAGACCTGGGCGGCCTGGGCCGGTTTGAGGTCGGCGTTGCGCACCCGGGCCAGCGCCTCGGCCACGGTGGCGTCCGGCTCCAGCACCACCGGCTCGGTGGTCATCAGCCCGCCCGCGGTGTGCTCCTCGTAGCTGAGCAGCCGCCGGACCGGCGCGGCCTCGTCCGGCTCCATCAGCTGGAGCAGCCGCTCGGCGTCGTCGGGGGGCAGTTCGGAGAGCAGGTCGGCGGCGTCGTCCGGGTCCATCGCCTCCAGCACGTCGGCGGCGCGCTCCTGGTGCAGCCCGCCCAGGATCGCCACCTGGTCGTCCTCGGGCAGCTCCTCCATCACGTCGGCGAGCCGCTCGTCGTCCAGCGCGGCGGCGACCTCGGAGCGGCGCTTGGGGGAGAGGTGGTGCAGTACGTTCGCCAGGTCGGCCGGGCGCAGCTGCTCGAAGGTGGCCAGCAGGTTGGCGGCGCCCTGGTCCTCCTCGCGCAGCGCGAAACCGGTGACCGCGGACCAGTCCACGGTCAGCGTCTCGCCCTTGCGCCGCAGCCGCCCGCCCGTCGCCCGCCACCAGCCCTGTGCCGAGGCGTTCTGCGCGGCGCCCGCCGACCTGCCCTTCTCCACGAAGACCTTGTCGATCTCCCACTCGCGGCTGCGGGTCTGCACCATGGCCACGTCCAGCACCACGACCTGCTCGCCCTCGGCGCCGTCGGGTCCGCCGCTGCGCAGGGCGACCCTGCGGTCCAGCAGCTCGGCCAGCACCAGGGTCTCGGTCGGCCGCTGCTCGAAGCGGCGCATGTTTATCACCCCGGTGGTGATCACCTGGCCGGACTCCAGGCTGGTCACCCGGTTCATCGGCAGGAACACCCGGCGCTTGCTGACCACCTCGACGGCGAAGCCCAGCACCTTCGGCGGCTTGCCGCCCAGCCGCAGGCTGACCACCAGGTCGCGGATCCGGCCCACCTGGTCGCCGTTGGGGTCGAACACGGCCATCCCGGCCAGGTGCGAGACGAACACGCGGGTGGACGCTCCGGTCACCGCGGACCCTCCTGCCTGTCGTGTCGTCGGTGCTGCTCCGGGGGTGCGCGGACACAGGCCGGGCATGGCCAGGCTACCGGTGCGCCGACGCCCCCGCTGCCCCAGTCCTGATCACCCGGGACCAGTCATACCGCAGTTCTTACTTCTGCTTCCGCGGCTTCCTCCGCCGACCGAACAGCAGCTTCGGCAGCGCGGCCGGGACCGGTTGCCGGGTGGTCGCCGGGCTGGGCACCGGCGCGGCGGCGTGCGAGCCGTCCGGCAGCGCGTCCGGGCCGCTGACCGGCCCGTCCGCGGCGACCAGTCGGAGCAGCCGGGACTCGCGGGCCCAGCGGTCGGTGACGCTCTCGTGGTCCGGCGAGTTCAGCCGCTTGGCCCTGAGCTCCTCGGCGGCGGCGGTCCACTCGGCGCTGCCGGGGGCCAGCTGCTCGACCCGCACCGGCCAGCTGACCAGCCGTCCGCCCTTGTCCTTGCTGCGGGCGGTCAGCACGGTGGACTGGCCGTCGGCCAGCCCGTGCAGCGGCTGCTCGGCGCCCTCGCCGACCAGCACCACCGCCCCGTCGTGCCAGGTCTGCCACAGCGGCCGGTCGGTGCCGTCGGCGACCCGGACCCACAGCAGTCCGGACTTCTTCGCCGACTCCTCCACCAGGGTCCGGTCCAGCAGCTCCGCGCCGCTCAGCTCAGTCATGGGCCGAAGCCTAGGGCCTGACCGGGTCCGGCCGCGGAGACCGGGGGCGGAAGTCCAGGGGGCGGAAGGTGTCGCCCGGGGGAGCGTCAGTCTCGTACCATCGAAACGCCCCTTACCCGGGGCGTAGCCCGAGGAGCCCCGTGCAGACGTCCCCCACCTCGACCGCCGGTGCGGACACCGCCGAGCCCCCGCCCGCGGTCGGCCACCCGGACCTCTCCACCGTGCCCAGGATCGACTTCCTGCTGCTGGCGCTCGCGGTCAGCGGCGTCGCCTTCTCCGCGCCGCTGATCACCGCGACCGCCGCGCCCGCGGTGGCCATCGCGTTCTGGCGGAACTGCGTGGCCGCGGGCGTGCTGTCGCCGATCGCGCTGCTGCGGCACCGGGCCGAGCTGCGGGCGATGAGCCGCCGCACGGTGCTGCTCAGCCTCGCCGCCGGGGCGTTCCTCGCCGCGCACTTCGCGATGTGGCTGCCCAGCCTGCGGATGACCTCGATCGCCTCGTCCACCGCGCTGTGCACGGTCACCCCGCTGTGGACCACGCTGTTCCTGCGGCTGCGCGGACAGCACGTGCCGCGGACGGTGTGGATCGGCAGCTGCGTCGCCTTCGCCGGGGTGCTGGTGCTGACCGGGGTCGACTTCACCCTCTCGGCCCGCGCCCTGGCCGGGGACGGGCTGGCGCTCGGGGCCGGGATCGCCGCCTCCGGCTACTTCCTGCTCGGCAGCGAGGTGCGCCGGAACACCGGCACCACGGTCTACACCTTCGTCTGCTACACCACCACGGCGGTGCTGCTGCTGGCCGCCTGCCTGGCCTCGGGGCAGGCGCTGACCGGCTACAGCGCGGACACCTGGACCAAGATCCTGCTGCTCACCGTGGCCGCGCAGTTCCTCGGACACTCCCTCAGCAATCGGGTGGTGCGCACCCTGGGGCCCTCGCTGGTGTCCACCGCGATCCTGCTGGAGACCCCGGGTGCGGCCCTGATCGCCGCGGTCTGGCTGGGCCAGCTGCCGCCGGTCGCGGTCTACCCGGCGGTGGCCCTCGTCCTGGTCGGCCTGGTGGTCGTGATCCGCGGTCAGCAGGGCAGGCCGTAGCCTGTCGTAGGCTTCTGAGCCATGCAGCACGATGAAGTCCTGAGCGCCGTCGAGGCCCGACTGACCACGACCTTCGGCGAGCCGGACGCCCGTGCCGCGGTCACCTTCCTCGGGACCGACCGGATCGAGGTGCTGCGCTTCCTCGCCGGCGGTGCGGACGGCGCGGACGGCGCGGGCCTGGTCCGCTACGCCACCCTGGGCATGTCGGCCGCGCCGATGGGCGATCCGACCAGTGCGGTCGCCGACCCGCTCCGCGGTCCGCGTGCGGAACTGCTGCTGACCGTCCGCGGCGGCCGGGACGAGGTGCTCAGGCCGCTGGCCACGCTGGCGGCGGCGCCGCAGGTCGAAGGCCTGGTGGTGGCTCCGGGGGCCTCGCTGGACCTGGGTGGCCCGCTCTGGGAGGGGGCTCCGTTCACCGCGTTCCTGGTGGCTGAGCCGGGCGGCCTGGTCGAGGATCTGGAACTCCCCGACCCGGCCGACCCGGTCCGCTTCCTGCCGCTGCTGCCGATGACCCCCAACGAGGCCGCCCACAAGCGGGTGCACGGCGCGGCCGAACTCCAGGAGCGCTGGCTGCGCCACGGCACCGACCTGCGGGATCCCGAACGCCGCGGCGTCCCGCTGGGATGACCGGCGGGATCGGGTGAGGAGGCGTCAGACGGTCTTCTGGGTGTCCACGGCCGGGGCGGTCGCCTGCGCCGGGACAGCGGCGGCGTCGGCCATCGCGCTCGCCGGGAAGGCGGCGATGAACTGGTCCAGCTCGTGCCGCCAGTAGGCGTGCACGTTCAGCCGGGTCGGCTTGGCGCCGGGGGTGAACTCGACGTACATGGAGTTCCAGACCTTGACCCGCTTGACCCGGCTCACCGGGAACGCCTCGCGCGGGTAGACCGCGACGATGTCGCCGGGGCGGTTGGTCCAGCGGCTGGCGCTGTTCACCACGATGGAGGTGTTGGTGAGGGTCAGGAAGTAGAACTTGCGCGTGAACGCGACGATCATGCCGACCAGCGGGATCTCGTCGAATATCGCGTTCAGCCACGGGCTCGGGCCGGTCTCCGTGTGCACGCAGGCGATGAAGGTCTCCCCGGCAGGCGCGGCCTGGGTGAGCTTCTCGATGACCTGGGCCTTCATCTTGGCACGGCGAATCGCCATGAGTGCATCCCTCTGTCGTGATGGTGACACCGTGTGAGAACACGGTGGAATCGGCCGAGGGTAGCAGTTGAGTAAAGACTTCCACAGCGAGGTTTCGCCCTCGTTGTGGACGCTTCGTCAGATCGTGACCGGCTTGGCTCCGGTGGCTCGGGCGACCAGTGCTTCGTAGACCTCCGGCGCGGTGGTGTTCGCGCCCAGCCGGACCGCCTTGCGGCTGCCGTGGTAGTCGCTGGAGCCGGTGGTCAGCAGCCCGAGGTCGGCGGCGAGGGCGCGCAGCCGGGCCCGGGTCGGCTGGTCGTGGTCGGTGTGGTCCACCTCGACGCCGTCCAGACCCGCCGCCGCCAGCTCGGCGATGACCTGCTCGGACACGGTACGACCGCGCTTGTGCGCGCCGGGGTGGGCGAAGACGGTGACCCCTCCGGCTGCGCGGACCAGCCGGATCGCCTCGAACGGGTCGAACTCCCGCTTGCGGACGTCCGCCCGGCCGCCGTTGGCCACCCACTCGGCGGTGAACGCGGCGTCGATGTCGGCCACCACGCCCGCCTCCACCAGGGCGCTGGCCACATGCGGCCGGCCCACCGAGCCGTCGCCCGCGATCCGCTGGACCTGGGCCCAGCTGATCGGCGCGCCCAGCTCCCGGCAGCGTTCGACCATGGCCTCGGCCCGGCGGAACCGGTCGGTCCTGACCAGCTCCCGCTCGCGGGTGAACTCCTCGTCGGCCGGGTCGAACAGGTAACCGAGCAGATGCATGGAGATGCCCTCGACCTGGCAGGATAGCTCGCTCCCGGTCACCAGGGTCAGCCCGCTCAGCCGGTGCTCGGCCAGCGCCGCGACCGCCTCCGGATGCCCGGCCACGGTGTCGTGGTCGGTCAGCGCGACCACGTCCAGGCCCGCGGCGGCGGCGTTGCGGACCAGTTCGGCGGGGGTGTCGGTGCCGTCCGAGGCGTTGCTGTGGGTGTGCAGGTCGATGCGCACGAGGGGGCTCCAGGCGGGTCGCGGGTCAGGGCCCGAGAATCTCACACGCCTGACCGCAGCGCGGCTCCGGCGGTCAGCCCAGCAGCCGCGGCGAGAGCGCGCCGCAGGGGAGCAGGTCGAGTTCGGCCCCGGCGTCGCGGAGGTCGGTCAGCACCAGTTCGTCGTACATCAGCAGCCCGCTGCGCTCCGGCCAGACGACGGCCCACAGCCACAGCCCGCGGGCCTCGCCGACGAACACCGCACGGTCGTCCGGGGCTCCGGCGACGTGCCACAGCGCGGTCGGCCGTCCGGCGGCGAGCACCTTGGCGTGCGGGGGGCGGTCCACGGCGATCGCGTCGCCCGGGTCCGGGCCGGGCAGCCCGGCGAAGCGGGCGCCCAGGCCGACGCCCAACTCCTCGGCCACCAGCACGAGTTCACCGGGTCCGCCGAGCGGCCCCGGGCCCGAGCAGGCGACCGCGCTGGCGCGTCCGCCGGAGAGGTCGTCACCCGCGTGCGCGATCCCGGTGAACAGCCAGCCGACCGGCAGCGGCCAGGGCATCCAGACCGGGACCTCGGCCCGGGCCACCGCCACGGTCAGCGCTTCCACGCTCGGGGGGACCACGGGTTGGAGCGGGTGCACGGTGCCGTGCACGTCGCACTGCCACGCGTCGGTGAACAGTCCTGGGGCGCGGACGCGGCCCCCGCACCTCGGGCAACTGGGCTCGCCCCTCATGGAGCACAACGGTCCTCCCTCGCGACCGCGTCGTCAAGGACGATCACCCGGTCGGTGGGGATGGGTGTATTTTGCAACCAAGTAGATGTACTATGCATCTATATCGGAAAGGCATCGACTGAGGAGGTGGGTCGTGGACCCACGCACAACGGCCGGATTCCAGGAGCACGAGCAGGAGCGCGGCAGCATCCTGCGCCAGCCCATGGCGGTCTGGGCGACCGCCGGGGCGGCCGTGGTCGCCTTCATGGGCATCGGCCTGGTCGACCCGATCCTCCCGTCCATCGCCAAGGGCCTGAACGCCGACGCCGGACAGGTCTCGCTGCTGTTCACCAGCTACTTCCTGGTCACGGCGGTGGCGATGCTGGTCACCGGCTGGGTCTCCAGCCGGATCGGCGGCAAGCGGACGCTGCTGATCGGGCTGGCGCTGGTGGTGGTCTTCGCGGCGCTGGCCGGAACCTCGCACAGCGTCGGCGGACTGGTCGGCTTCCGGGCCGGCTGGGGCCTCGGCAACGCCCTGTTCGTGTCCACCTCGCTGGCGGTCATCGTCGGCGCGGCGACCGGCGGCAGCGAGGCGGCGATCCTGCTCTACGAGTCGGCGCTGGGCATCGGCATGGCCTGCGGCCCGCTGCTCGGCGCGGTGCTGGGCAATCTGAAGTGGCGTTACCCCTTCTTCGGCACGGCCACGCTGATGGCGATCGGCTTCGTCGCGATCACCTTCCTGCTGAAGCCGCAGCAGTCCCCGTCGCAGCAGCCGTCGCCGCCCGTGCGCAAGGTGGGCCTGGCCGAGCCGCTGCGGGCGCTCGGGCACAAGGGCCTCGCCTCCACCGCCGCCAGCGCCTTCTGCTACAACTACGCGTTCTTCACGGTGCTGGCCTTCTCGCCGTTCGTGCTGGACATGAGCCCGTACCGGAGCGGCGCGGTGTTCTTCGCCTGGGGCCTGCTGCTCGCCCTGTGCTCGGTGTTCGCCGCGCCGCGGCTGCAGGACCGCTTCGGCTCGCTCCGGGTGCTCGGCGGCTCGCTGCTGCTGCTGGCCGCCGACCTGCTGCTGCTCGGCTTCGGCTCGCACGCCGCGGCGATCGCCGCCACCGTGCTCTCCGGCGCGTTCATCGGGATGAACAACACCGTCTACACCGAGCTGGCCCTGGAGATCTCCGACGCCCCGCGGCCGGTGGCCTCGGCCGGGTACAACTTCGTCCGCTGGTTCGCGGCGGCGGCTGCGCCGTTCGTGGCGCCCAAGCTGGCCGCGCACGTCAACGCCCAGATGCCGTTCGTGGTCGCGGCCGGGGCCGCGGTGCTGGCCGTGCTGGTGGTCGTGGTGCGGCGGAAGCACCTGCGGCGGGAGGCGGCGGGCGCGGCGCCGGGCGCGGCGCTCACCGACGAACTGGCGGCGGTGCCGGCCTGAGGCGGTGCGGGGCGCTTCGCGTTCTCGGGGCCCCGCAGAGCGTGAAGGGGCCCGGCGGGCGGTGTGCCTGCCGGGCCCCTTCGCGTGTGTACGTCCCCCTCGGCCGTTCCCCGGCCTAGGAGGCTTGGTACGGGCGGATGTAGAGCCGTTCTCCGGTCGCGGCGGCGTCCTCGACCATGGCGCGTACGGTTTCCGCATCAGCGATGAGGCGGTCCGTGGTGCTGCCGTCGATGTCGCTCAGACGCATGATCTCGAATCTCATGGGCGTCTCCCTTCCAATTCCACTGCCCACAATGCAGCCAGGCTGTGTTGTGGTGATTGCCCATCCGTTAATGCCTGGTATCGGCCTGGCGCCGGACGGGGAAGTGACGGGCGCGCAAGGCGTGCATTCGTGCGAACTGCCATGCGCGGCATGTTTATTCCGCTGCCGGAGAGTTTACTGAGACCTGGCGGATCTGTCCTGGGGAATCGCCCGCGCGGGGGGCGCGCGGTGGTGGAGAGAATTTTGACGCGACCTTGCCAAGGAGGGCTCTCTTGGTAAGGATGTCAATTGGGTTGGCGGCGACGACATATGACGGCCGGGGGAACTCGGGCCGGACGAACACGGTCACGGCGGTCTCGTCGCCGCGCGCCCTCGACCCGTCGGCCGCGGTCGCTGGGGAACGGTGTGAGGCCCGTTTCCCCGCGGCCTGGCCGGCGGGGGGCCTGCCGGGGGCGGACCCGGTCAGCGAGCGAAGGCGGCCGGGTACGTCGCCGAGGGCTTCTGGGAGCTGCTGCGGGACGGCGACCGGAACGGCGCGCTCGACCTGACCGAGCGTCAGCACATCGACTAAGCACGGCACTTGGGCCGGACCAGGTCGCCAGGGCCCGCGCCCTGGTCCGACGGCTGCACGGCTCCGGCGAGCCCCTCCCCGGCTGCTTCGCCCGCGGGATCGCCCCGCTCGCCCCGCCGTCCGGGGCCCGCTGCTCCGGGCCGTGGGTCGGACCCTAGGCGGGGGTTCGGCCCACGGCGCGCCAGAAGTCGACCAGTGCGTCCGCCGTCGCCCGGGGCTGTTCCGCGTTGGGGGAGTGGCCCGCGCCGGGGACGGCGACATGCGGCGCGCCCAGCCGCAGCGCCATCTCCGCCTGCTCGGGGACCGGCCAGGCGTAGTCGCGCTCACCGGACAGGACCAGGGTCGGCAGGCCCACCTTGGCCAGCGCGTCGACCCGGTCCGGTTCCACGGTCAGCTGCCTGCCCATCGCGGTCAGCGCCTCGGGCACGTTCGCCAGCCAGCGGCGGTGCAGGAACTCGGCGATCTCCGGACGCGCCTGCGGGACGCCGCCCTCCGCGGCTGCCTCCAGCTCCTTCATCGCCTGCCAGATGGCCTCCAGGTCCATCACCGGCAGCACCGAGAGCAGCAGTTCGGCCCGCTGCGCCTCGTCCGCGCAGACCGCGCCGGGGCCGGTGCTCATCAGCGTCAGCGAGTCCCACGGCTGCGCGCCCGCCGCTGCCTCCGCCCCCGCCGCGCAGTGCAGCGCGGCCTCGCGGACCACGTAGCCGCCGAAGGAGTGCCCCAGCAGGTGCAGCGGTGCGCCCGCGGTCCGCTCCAGTCCCGCCACAGCCTCGGTGACCGCCAGCAGGTCCAGGGCCAGCGGCTCCAGGCCGTAGGCGGTCTCGTCGGCCGGGCCGCCGGTCTGGTACTGCCCGCGCTGGTCCACCGCGACCACCTGGAACCCGGCCTCGGCCAGCGGCTCCAGCAGCGCGATGAAGTCCTCCTTGCTGCCGGTGAAGCCCGGGACCAGCAGCGCGGTGCCGCGGACCGGGCCCGACGGCGGAAGGCCGTGCAACGCGGCGAACCCGCCGCGGTCGGTCGCCAGCCGGATGCTCCGGGCCGACGCCGGCAGGGTCAGGAACGGCGGCGTGCTCATGGCGGGCTCCATCCCGGGCGCGGGCGACTGCGGACGGATCCGACCCTAGCCGCCGCGGATGACAGCGGTGTGGCGCGGGCGGGGCGCGCCGGGAAAGCGAAGGGCGCGTGTGGGACGACAGAAGCTGTCGTCCCACCCGCGTCCGGTGCGCTTCGGCGGACCGGCGCCGGGCCTAGCGCAGGCCGCGGGCCTCGGCCGCGGCGGTCGCCGCCGCGGCGTCGGCGAGCCGCTCACTGCGCCGGCGGCGGCGCGGTACCAGCGTCTCGGTGGCCTCCGGTGCGGTCGAGGCCGCCGCGACCGCGCTGCGGCGCTGACGCGGGGCCGGGACCTCGGCCGGGGTGGGCACGCTCGCGGCGGCCCCCTCCGGACGCGCGGCCCGACGGCGGCTGCGCGGCGCCGGGGCCTCGGCGGGCGGCGCGGTGTCCGTGCCGCCCGCGGCGGTCGCCGGGTCCGCGGCCTGCACCGCGGTCGCGGCCGGACGGCTGCTCCGGCGGCGGCGCGGGGCCTTGGCGGCCTCGCCCTCCACCGGGGCGTCGGCGGCGGGGACGTCGTTGCCGGTCTCGGCCGTGACCTCGGCGCTGACCCCGCCGCGACGGCGACGGCTGCGCGGAGCGGGGGCCTCGGCGGGCGGCGCGGTGTCCGTGCCGCTCGCGGCGGTCGCCGGGTCCGCGGCCTGCACCGCGGTCGCGGCCACCAGCGCCTCGGCGGCCTGGACCACCTCGGCCGGGTCGGTGGCCTCGACGGCCTTGGCGGTGCCGCGACGGCGACGGCTGCGCGGGGCGGGGGCCTCGGCGGCCTGCTCCACCGGCTCGGAGACCGCGACCGCCTCGGCGACTGCCTCGGTGGCGGTGGCCGCCTCGACCACCGCGACAGCGGCGTCCTCGGCGCCTGCCGCGCCGCGGCGACGGCGACGGGCCCGCGGCGCCGACTCCTCGGCGACCGCGCCCGCGTCGGCCCGCACCTCGACGGCCTGCGCCGGAGCGGCGCTCACCGGCTCCTGCACGCCCGTGCCCACGCCTGCGGCCTCGCCCTCGCCGCCGGAGCGGGTACGGCGGCGCTGGCGCTCGCGGCGCGGACGCTGCTCCTCGGCCGGGGCCTCGGCGGCGGCCGGGCGGCGGCCGTCGCGTCCGGCGCCGCGCCCGCTGTCGCGGGGACCGCGGGCGGCCCGCTCCTCACGGCTGCCCGCGCCGCGGGAACCGCGTCCGCCGGGCTCGCCCAGGTCCTCGATCGCCTCGGCGCCCAGCCCCGCACGGGTGCGGTCGGCGCGCGGCAGCACGCCCTTGGTGCCGGGGGCGATGTGCAGCAGCTCGTAGAGGTGCGGCGAGGTGGAGTAGGTCTCCTCGGGCTCGGCCAGGCCCAGCGTGAGCGCCTTGTTGATCAGCGCCCAGCGGGGGATGTCGTCCCAGTCGACCAGGGTCACCGCGGTGCCGGACGCGCCCGCGCGGCCGGTCCGGCCGATGCGGTGCAGGTAGGTCTTCTCGTCCTCGGGGCACTGGTAGTTGATGACATGCGTCACACCGTCGACGTCGATGCCGCGGGCGGCCACGTCGGTGCAGACCAGCACGTCCACCTTGCCGTTGCGGAAGGCGCGCAGCGCCTGCTCGCGCGCCCCCTGGCCCAGGTCGCCGTGCACCGCGCCGGCCGCGAAGCCGCGGTTGGTGAGCTGCTCGGAGACGTCGGCGGCGGTGCGCTTGGTGCGGCAGAAGATCATGGCCAGGCCGTGGCCCTCGGCCTGCAGCACCCGGGAGACCAGCTCCACCTTGTCCATGGAGTGCGCCCGGAAGGCGAACTGCTGGACCGAGGCGACGGTGTGGCCGGTGTCGTCCGGGGCCGCCGCGCGGATGTGGGTGGGCTGGGTCATGTAGCGCCGGGCCAGGCTGATGACCTGGCCGGGCATGGTGGCCGAGAACAGCATGGCCTGCCGCTTGGTCGGCAGCATGGTCATGATCTTCTCGACGTCGGGCAGGAAGCCCAGGTCGAGCATCTCGTCCGCCTCGTCCAGCACCAGGATGCGGACGGCGGAGAGGTCCAGCTTGTGCTGGCGGGCCAGGTCGAGCAGCCGGCCGGGGGTGCCGACGACCACGTCGACGCCCTTTTGCAGCGCCTCGACCTGCGGCTCGTAGGCCCGGCCGCCGTAGATCGCGAGGACCCGGACGTTGCGGACCTTGCCTGCGGTCTGCAGGTCGTTGGTGACCTGGGTGCACAGCTCCCGGGTCGGGACCACGACCAGCGCCTGCGGCGCGGTCGGCAGCTCCTCGCGGGTGCAGCGGCCGGCGTCCACGTCGGCGGAGACCCGGACCCGGTCGATGATGGGGAGCCCGAAGCCCAGGGTCTTGCCGGTGCCGGTCTTGGCCTGGCCGATGACGTCGTGGCCGCCCATGGCGACCGGGAGGGTCATCTCCTGGATCGGGAAAGCATTGATGATGCCGACGGCCTCTAGGGCCTCTGCGGTCTCGGGAAGGATCCCGAGCTCTCGGAACGTAGTCAGGGCGATGCCTCTTCCGGTGTGTGCGGCCTGGCGTGGGGCGGCCGGGCGTCCGTACGTCGCGTACGTGCGCATTGACCGCAACCGGCTACCTCGCGGCCGTCCCGCGTGCCGGCTCCGTCGGTAGCGCGGACTCGTTCGTCACGCGCGGGCGGGCGGCACTGCGGAAGGCCATTGATGGGAGGTCCGGCGCGGGACCGCTGAGGTGCGGTCTGCGGCGGCCCTCGCTCGGCCACTGCGGGCCCTTCGTGATGTCCGTCCCCGGATCGGAAGGGCTGGGTCGGTCGGAGCCGATCGTTCCACCGACCGGGCATCCGCATACGTGAGGGGCGGCGCATACGCCGGTCCTCACTACCACCATACCCGCAAGCGAGTGATCGAACATCTGACGCGGACGACAGTTCCGTACATGTGACGGATAAAGTGCCGCCTATGGAGACTCCTGGCGGCACCGGCGACGGCAAGGGCGACGGCCTCGGCGACACGATCGGGGACTGGGACAGCTGCTCGGCGGACCCGCAGTATCGCGCGGCGGTGCTCGACCTGCTCGGCGGGCTCGCCTACGGGGAGCTCAGCGCGTTCGAACGGCTGGCCGAGGACGCCAAGCTGGCGCCGACGCTGGAGGACAAGGCGGCGCTGGCCGGGATGGCCGCCGCGGAGTTCCAGCACTACCGGCTGCTGCACGACCGGCTGGTCCGGGTCGGCGCCGACCCGACCGCGGCGATGCTGCCCTTCGCCGAGCCGCTGGACGCGTTCCACCGGCTGACCGCACCGTCCGACTGGCCGGAGAGCCTGGTCAAGGCCTATGTCGGCGACTCCATCGCGTCCGACTTCTACCGCGAGGTCGCGGTCCGGCTCGACCGCGACACCCGGGACCTGGTGCTCAAGGTGATGGCCGACACCGGCCACGCCGACTTCGCGGTGGAGAAGGTGCGCCAGGCGATCGAGGCCGACCCGCGGATCGGCGGACGGCTGGCGCTGTGGGGCCGGCGGCTGATGGGCGAGGCGCTGAGCCAGGCGCAGCGGGTCGTCGCCGAGCGGGACGCGCTGTCCAACCTGCTGATCGGCGGGGTGGAGGTGCGCGGCTTCGACCTGGTGGAGGTGGGCAAGATGTTCAACCGGATCACCGAGGCGCACACCCGGCGGATGGCCGCGCTGGGGCTGGCCTCCTGAGGCTCGGGCCGGGCCTCAGGCGTGGTGCGGGTAGCGGGTCGAGGGTGATCGCCGGTTTTCCGGGTGGGCCAGCAGCGACACCATCGCGCAGGCGCCGACGGCGCAGCCGGGGACGGTGAGGTAGAGGTGTCCTGAGCCGACCACGGCGTAGCCGAGGCTGCCGGTGAGCAGCGCGGCGCACAGGCCGGTCAGCACCACCATCCCCCGGTGGACCGTGAACAGACGCGGCAGCAGCAGCGCGGCGGCGGCCCCGACGGCCAGTCCCACCAGGGCGAACGCGAGCAGGTCCCATCGCATGCGGGTGTGCTCCCCTTCCTGGTTGCGCGGATATCTCCCAGGTCGTACCCAGCGATGGCACAGGCCATGCGGGAAGCGGCGGTTCGGGCCGGACGACGGCCGGGAATCACCCGCCGGGGCGGCCCGTCGTGCGACTCGCGCGGGCGTCGGCTAGGGGTCGGCCGGGGAGGTTCGGCGGGAGCCCGTCCAGGGAAAGCGAAGAGGCGCCCCTCCCCGCCGGAGCGGGAGGGGCGCCTCTTGCTTGGATCTCGGATCAGATCGCGCCGAAGCCGACCTTGCGGGCGGCCTGCTCGCCGATCTCCACGTAGGCGAGGCGCTCGGCCGGAACCAGGACCTTGCGGCCGTGCTCGTCCGTGAGCTTCAGCAGCTTGGCACTGCCGTCGAGCGCGGCGGCGACCGCGCTCTCGACCTCATCAGCAGACTGCGAGCTCTCGAGAACGATCTCCCGAGCCGCGTTCTGCACGCCGATCTTGACCTCCACGGCTACGTCCCTCCGGCCCCTCAAGGCGTTGCTTTGTTCACTGTCCTCGCGCGGATGATCGCGCCCTACGGGGCAACCTTAGACCGACCGGAGGTCGGCACGAGCCGGGTTCAGTGCGCGGCCGTGTCGCCGCCGTGCATCGGGAAGCCCTTGAGGCCGCGCCAGGACAGGCTGGAGACCAGTCGGACCGCCTCGTCCTGCGGGATGGTGCCGCCCTGGGCCAGCCAGAACCGGGCGGTGATCTGGCACAGGCCGCAGACGCCGACGGCGAGCAGCATGGCCTCTTCCTCGGGGAGGTCGGTGTCCTCCGCGATCACCTTGCTGACCAGGGTGGCGGTCGCCCGGGTCACCGCCTCGACCCGCTCCTTGACCGCGTCCTCGTTGGTCAGGTCGGACTCGAAGACCAGCCGGAACGCGCCGGACTCGGCCGCGACGTAGGCGAAGTACGCCTCGGTCGTGGCCAGCACCCGGAGCTTGTTGTCCGTGGTGGCCTCGAGCGCCGCGCGGATGGCCTCGACCAGGGCGTCGCAGTGCTTGTCGAGCAGGGCGAGGTAGAGCTCCAGCTTCCCCGGGAAGTGCTGGTAGAGCACCGGCTTGCTGACTCCGGCGCGCTCGGCGATGTCGTCCATGGCGGCCGCGTGGTAGCCCTGGGCGACGAACACCTCTTCGGCGGCGCCGAGCAACTGGTTGCGCCGGGCGCTGCGCGGCAGGCGGCCGGTCGCCGCCTTGGCGGCACGCGGTCGCTCGTCCGTGTCCTGAACTGCCGTCACGGCGCTCCTCGCTCACGGTGGTGGTGGGTCTTCCAGACGGCCATCCTACTTGTCGGTAATCCTCTGCGCCGCAGGTCGCCGAAAGAAAGTCCGGGCGATGTGTTGTGAGGAACTGACAACGCAGGACTGAGCAGAACGCCCGATGATGGTGCAATCCACTCAATTCACCGCGACGCGCTGGGGCCGCTCCGGCGCCGCCGGTGCCTGCCCGGCCCGGTTCCGCTCGTAGCATCGGGGGATGACGAGCGGACTGGGCGAGATGCCCGAGACAGCGATTCCTGCCGCCGAGCCGGGCTCCCGGCAGGTCCGGGACGTGGTCGTGCCGGGGTGCGCCCTGCACGTCGCGGCGACCGGTCCCGACCGGGCCGGACTGCCGCCCGCGGTGTTCGTGCACGGCCTCGGCGGATCCACCCAGAACTGGGAGCTGCTGATGGAGCGGCTGGCCGGTGACGTCGACGGGCACGCGGTGGACCTGCCCGGATTCGGCCAGTCCCCGCCGCCGGACGACGCCGACCTGTCCGTCACCGCGCACATGCGCGCCGTCGTCGACTACCTGGAGCTGGCCGGGCGCGGCCCGGTGCACCTCTTCGGCAACTCGCTCGGCGGCGCGGTGGCGACCCGTCTTGCCGCGCTGCGCCCCGACCTGGTGCGGACGCTCACCCTGATCTCCCCGGCACTGCCGGAGCTGCCGCCGCAGCACACCGCGCTGCCGACCGGGCTGCTGGCCATGCCCGGCGTTCCGGCCGCCTTCGGCAAGCTGACCCGCGGCCAGCCGGTGGAGCAGCAGACAGAGGCGCTGCTGGACCTCTGCTACGGCGACCCCGGCCTGATCGACGCCGAGCGGCGGCGCGAGATGGTGGCGGAGTACCAGCGCCGGATGGCGCTGCCGTACACGATGGACGTGCTGGCCAGGACCGCGCGCGGGATCGTCAGGGCGTACACCGAGCGCGGGCCGCAGTCGCTCTGGAAGCAGGCGGAGCGGGTCACCGCGCCGGTGCTGCTGGTGTACGGGCTGCGGGACAAGCTGGTGTCCTACCGGATGGCCAGGCGGGCCGGGCAGGCGTTCCGCGACTCCCGGCTGCTGGTGCTGCCGGAGGCCGGGCACGTGGCGATGATGGAGTACCCGGAGCTGGTGGCGGCGCAGTTCCGCGAGCTGCTGGCGCTGACCGACCGGCCGGAGGCGGCCCGGCGGTAGTCGCGGGGGCAATGTTGCAGGGCAACGCCGCAGGACAACGCCGTAGTGGGCCGGGGGTTTCGGGGGTTCACTCCTTCGGGTGGTAGGCGGCCGAATGGTCGAGTGGGTGTCAGTCCCCGGACGTAGTTTCGTCCCGTCGGGCCGAACAGACGTCGGGGGGCCCACTCCACACCATCGTCCTACGGCTCCTGGAGGTCTCCATGCGCATCGCACTGCTCACTGAGGGTGGCTTCCCCATCGCGGAGAGTGCCGAGGGCGGCTGGTGCGACCGGCTCACCCGAGGCCTGCCCGAGCACGAGTTCGAGATGTACGCCCTGGGCGCCGCGCGGCGCGAGGCTCCGCCGGAGCCGCTGCCGGCCCGGCTGTCCGCGCTGCGGCCCAGCACCCCGGCCGCCGCCGTGCTGCACGGGCGGCCCCGGCGCCGGGCGCTGCTGGCCTACAGGGCCCTGGTCCGCTCGCTGGTGGAGCCGGGCGCCGCGGCCGGGTTCGGTCCGGCCCTCTACGCCCTGGCCGAGGCCGGCCGCGGTGGCGGGCTGCCCGCGCTGCTGCGCTCGGGCGCGGCGTTACGGGTGCTGGAGACCGCCTGGCAGGCACCGGGCGCGATCGGCGCCGCGGGCTCGGGCGCCGCGGTCGAACCGCAGGTGAGGGACGTCCTGGTGGCCGCGGATCTGCTGGCGCACCATCTGCGGGCGCTGTCCGCGCCCTGGTACGGCGCCGAGCCGGCAGCCGAGGGCCCGGTGCGCGAGCGCTGGTGGTCCGCGGTCCGACTGCCGGGGCAGGCCGCGGGTCCGGCCGGGCTGGCCTCCGCCGACATCTGCCACGCCGTCGGCGGCGGCCCGGCGGTGCTGCCCGGCCTGCTGGCGAAGCACTTCTACGGGATACCCCTGATCATCACCGAGCACGGCCTGCACCTGCGCGAACGCGCCCGCGGCTACCGGGACGCCCCCTACCGGCGGCCGGTCCGGGCGCTGCTGCTCACCTTCTTCCGGCTGCTGGCCCGCGAGGGCTACCGGCAGGCCGGGCTGATCACCCCCGGCAGTTCCTACGACCAGCGCTGGCAGATCCACTGCGGCGCGGACCCGGCCACCGTCCGGGTCGTCTACGAGGGCACCGAAAACGCGGACCGTCCGGCGGCCGGCGCCGAGCCGGAGATCCCGACCCTGGTCTGGACCGGCCCGATCGAACCGCACGGCGGTCTGGAGACCGCGCTGCGGGGCCTCGCCGAGCTGCGGGAGACGCATGCCACGGCCCGGCTCCGGGTGCACGGCGGCGCTCCGGCCGGCGCCGAGGCCTATCGGGCGCACTGCGCCGAGCTGGTCGCGACGCTGTTTCCGGACGAGGCCGAGGCCGTGGTCTTCGAGGAGGCCGGTGCACGGCTGGACGCGGTGTACGAGCGGGGGACGGTCACCGTCCTCTCCGGCACCAGGGGCGCTCCGCCGCGGCTGCTCGCCGAGGCGATGCTGAGCGGGCGCCCGGTGGTGGCCACGGACGTGGGCGCGGCTCGGGAGCTGATCGGGCCGACCGGGCTGCTGGTCCCGGCGGAGGATCCGCGCGCCCTGGCCGCGGCCTGCGCGGCGCTGCTCGCGGACGAGGAGCGCCGCGCCAGACTCGGCAACGCCGGGCGGCTGCGGGCCCAGGAGATGTACGCGGTGGAGCCCGCGGCCACCGCCTTCCGCGGGCTCTACCTGGAGCTGGTCTCCGGCCGCCCGCTGCCGGTGGCCCCGCTGGGCGCGGTCGCCGCGCGGCGGCCTTTCGGCCGCACCGCGGAGGCCTGGGTGGCGGCGAGCGCGGCCCAGCCGCAGCCGGTCGCCATGGCGGCGGGGGGCGGCGTTGCCGCGAAGGGGGAGCGTACGGCGGAGGGCGGTCCGGCGGGAGTCGGTGCGGCAGGTCAGGCCTCCGTGGGTCTGGCCGAGGCGGAGCGGGCCGCGTCGGGGTGGCGGTTGTCGACCCGGCTCGCCGAGCTGCGGGTCTCCGCGCCGCGTCGGGAGCGGGTGCGTACCGCGGTGCCGGTCGGGGCCTTGGTCGAGGAGGCGGGGGCCGGATGAGCCAACGCCTGCGCGGGGCTCCGCCGGTCCCGCCGTCCCCGGCCGCGCCGTCCTCCGCACCGCCGTTCCCGGCATCCGCGTCGTCCTCGGCGTCCGTGCCGCACGGGGTTCCCGCCGACCCGGTGCACGATCTGCTGGTGCGTCACCTCCCGCTGTGCGAGACCGCGGTGGATCCGCTGGAGATCGCCGCCGAGCTGGAGGCGGCCGGGATCGGGCCCGGCACGGCCGGGCGCTACCGGCACAGCGACGTGTTCTCGCTGGCCGAGGAGCTGTACGCGCGGGTGCCGCGGCGGCCGTCCGCGCTCCGGGTGCCGCCGCCGGAGAGCCCCTGGCGGCGCCGGGCCGGGCCCTCGCTCGGGATCGGCCTGCTCTACCTGCTGCCCTGCGCCGCGCTCTGGCTGGCCCGGTCGACCGGCGGGGCCGCCCGCGGTCCCGGCGTCGCGCTGACCGTGGCCGGACTGCTGGCCCTGGTCGCCGCGGTCGGCTCGGGCCAGGGCCGCGGGCGCGGTCCCGAGCACCCGTTCCTGGCCAGGCTCGGCTTCGCGCTCGGCCTGGCCGGGCTGCTCGGCCTCGGCGTCACCGGCGGCCTGGCGCTGCCCGTCGCCACCGCGCTGGCCTGCTCGGTCGGTGCCGCCGACTGGTGCGCCCGCTGGTTCCGGCACATCGGCTGGGGTCATCTCGGCGCGGCCAGGTCGCAGAGCGAGTTCCGAGAACGGATGCGACCGGTCCTGCCGGTCGCCCTCTTCCTGTATCTGACCGCGCTGTCGGTGCTGACCTTCGCCGCGGTGGTGATCAAGCGCGACCGCGGCGCGACCGGCGTCGCCGCTGCGGTCGGCGGCGCCGACGGGACGGTATGGGCCGCCCAGGAGTGCGCCGGGGCGGTGCTGCTGCTGGTGCTGCTGCTCTGGCGCTGCGGTCGCCGCCAGGACGCGCTGGCCGCGCTGCTCGGCGTGCTCGCTGCGGTGGGGGTGGCCGCGGCCGCGGTCGGGGCCGCCGCGCCCTGGCGGGTGCCGGCCGCGGGCGGCCCGGCCGGGACGGCCTTCGCCGAGGCGCTGCTCTGGGGCTGCGGGCCGACCGCCGTGCTGCTGCTCCCGTACGCCTGGACGGTGCTGCTCCGACCCGAGTCGCACCACGCCGCCGCGACCGAATGAACTCCCTTTCCCTCTCTCCACATGTTCCAAGGAAGGACCGCACCATGAGGGTGCTGCTGCTGGGCGCCGATGGTTTCATCGGCCGCCGCGTCGCCGACCGCCTGTTCGCCGACCCGGAGTTGCAGGTGACCGTGCTCGGCCGGCGGGACACCGCCGACATCCGCTTCGACCTCGCCGCCGGGAGTCCGGGCGCGCTGGCCAGATTCCTGGACGCGGTGATGCCGCGGGTGGTGGTCAACTGCGCGGGGGCGACCTACGGCAGCCCGCGCGACCTGGTCCGGGCCAACACCCAGGCGGTGGCCACGGTCTGCGAGGCGATCCGGCGCAGCCACGACCCGGCCCGGCTGGTCCACGTCGGCTCCGCCGCCGAGTACGGCCCGGTCCCGATCGGCACCTCCACCGCCGAGACCTCGGACCCGCGCCCGCTCGGCCCGTACGGGGTCACCAAGCTCGCCGGGACCGAGCTGGCGCTGTCGTCGGGCCTGGACGCGGTGGTGCTGCGGATCTTCGACGCGGTCGGCCCCGGGGTACCGGCCGGTTCGCTGTTCGGACGGCTGTCGGAGAGCCTGCGCCGGGCGCTGGAGCGGGGCGAGCCGCAGGTCCGCTCGGCGGACCTGTCCGCCTTCCGGGACTTCGTGGACGTCCGCGACGTGGCCAGGGCGGTCCAGGCGGCGGCGGTGTCCGCGGCCACCGGCGTGATCAACATCGGCGGCGGCAGCGGGGTCCGGATGCGGGACGCCGCGCACCTGCTGGTCCGCGCCTCCGGCTTCGACGGGCGGCTGATGGAGGAGACCCGCAGCCCGATCCCCGGCGCGGACGGCGGCAACGACCGTCCCGGCGAGGTGCTGTGGCGGCAGGCGGACATCCGCACCGCGCGGGAGCGGCTCGGCTGGCGGCCCAGGGTCCCGCTGGAGGAGTCGCTCGCGGACATCTGGATGGAGACCGCCTGCCGGGTCTGATCCGCCGGAAACCGTCTCAGCAGCTGTCTCGTACCTCGGACCGGGGGCCTGGAATAGCGGCGGGCGTGGCACTGTTGGCCGGAGAACCGTACAGAAAACCGATCACCGGAGTCCCCCGTGTCGCTGCCACCCCTGGTCGAGCCGGCCGCTGAGCTCACCGTGGACGAGGTCCGCAGGTACTCCCGCCACCTGATCATCCCGGATGTCGGGATGGACGGGCAGAAGCGGTTGAAGAACGCCAAGGTGCTCTGCGTGGGCGCCGGCGGCCTCGGCTCTCCCGCACTGATGTACCTCGCCGCCGCGGGCGTCGGAACGCTCGGCATCGTCGAGTTCGACACCGTCGACGAGTCCAACCTCCAGCGTCAGATCATCCACGGCCAGGCCGACATCGGCCGGTCCAAGGGCGAGTCGGCCCGCGACTCGGTCCTGGAGATCAACCCCTACGTCAACGTCGTCCTGCACGAGACCCGCCTGGACGTGGACAACGTCAAGGAGATCTTCGCGCAGTACGACCTGATCGTCGACGGCACCGACAACTTCGCCACCCGCTACCTGGTGAACGACGCCGCGGTGCTGCTCGGCAAGCCCTACGTCTGGGGCTCGATCTACCGCTTCGACGGTCAGGCCAGCGTGTTCTGGGCCGAGCACGGCCCCTGCTACCGCTGCCTCTACCCGGAGGCCCCGCCGGCCGGGATGGTGCCGTCCTGCGCCGAGGGCGGCGTGCTCGGCGTGCTGTGCGCGTCGATCGGCGCGATCCAGGTCACCGAGGCGATCAAGCTGCTGGCCGGGATCGGCGAGCCGCTGGTCGGCCGACTGATGATCTACGACGCGCTGGAGATGCAGTACCGCCAGGTCAAGGTCCGCAAGGACCCGGACTGCGCGCTGTGCGGGGAGAACCCGACCGTCACCGACCTGATCGACTACGAGGCCTTCTGCGGCGTCGTCAGCGACGAGGCGCAGGCGGCGGCGATCGGCTCCACCATCACCCCGAAGCAGCTCAAGCAGTGGCAGGACGACAAGGAGGACATCTTCCTGGTCGACGTCCGTGAGCCGGGCGAGTACGAGATCGTCAGCATCCCGGGCGCCACGCTGATCCCCAAGGGCGACTTCCTGATGGGCGACGCGCTGGAGCGGATGCCGCAGGACCGGAAGATCGTGCTGCACTGCAAGACCGGGGTCCGCTCGGCCGAGGTGCTGGCGGTGCTGCACTCCGCCGGGTTCTCCGACGCGGTGCACGTCGGCGGCGGCGTGATCGGCTGGGTCAACCAGATCGAGCCGCAGAAGCCGGTGTACTAAGCCGGTGTACTAGGTCGAACGTCGTAGGGCCCCGTCTCCCATGGAGACGGGGCCCTTCGACGTCGGGGGCTACAACGCCTGCTTGCGCTGCAGGAAGGTGAAGGAGATCCAGCCGGGCAGCACCGGGAGCCAGAACGTCAGCACCCGGAACACCAGCACCGCCGGGGTGGCCACGGCCAGCGGCAGCCCGAAGCTGGTGAGCAGACCGGTCAGGGCCAGCTCGATCGGCCCGATCCCGCCCGGCACCGGGACCGCGGAGCCCGCCGCGTTGCCGGCCAGGTAGACCACGGCGATGGTGGCGAAGGGGAGTGACCCGCCGAAGGCCCTGATGCTGGCGTCCAGGCAGGCCACGAAGGCGAGCGAGACCAGGATCACCCCGCCGAAGCCGGTGACCAGCTTCACCGGTGAGCGCAGCAGGTCCAGCATCCGCGGGATGACACCCAGGAACAGGCTGCGCACATGGGTGGTGAGCCAGCGCCGCAGCGGTGGGATCGCCGCCGCCACCAGCACCAGCACCGCCGCGATCAGCAGACCGGCGATGACCGTGCGGGAGGAGGGGATGTCGGAGCTCTTGCCGGTCCCGGCGATGAAGCCGAAGCCCAGCAGCAGCAGGATGTGCATGCCGAGACCGACCAGCTGGGACGCGCCCACGCTGGCCACCGCCTGGCCCGAGCGGATGCCGGCCCGCTGCAGGAACCGGGCGTTCAGTGCCACGCCGCCGACCGCGGCCGGCGCCACCAGCTTCACGAACGACCCCGCCACTTGTGCCAGGAAGGTGCGCCAGAAGGGCAGCCGCTCGGGCACGAACCCGGCCAGGCTCATCGCCGCGCCGACATAGCTGAGCACGGACGCGGCCAGGGCGAGCAGCACCCAGAGCCAGTCCGCGTGCGAGAGCGCGGTGACCGGGTTGTTCGCGATCAGCTGACCCACCAGCAGATACGCGGCGAAGGCGCCGGCGATCACGGTGACCAGGGTCTTCGGCTTGAGCCGCTGCAGCCTGGCGGGCTGGACCGGGGCCTCCGGGACCACCTCCAGGATCTGTGCGCGGATCCGGGCCAGGAAGTCCTCGGCGTCCGGGATCCCGGCCAGCGCCTCCTCGACCTTCACCCCGGACTTGATCTGCTCCTCGCGGGCGGCCGACACCTCGGCCTTGCGCTCGCGGTTGTGGTGCTTCAGCGCGATCCGGGTGGAGCGGTGCAGCCCCACCGGCTGCAGCAGCGGCAGCGCGGTCGCGGTGCGGGCCGAGCCGAGCACCGCGTTGGCGGAGGCCACCGCCCGCTCCGGGCCGACCCGCAGCGCCACCGTGGTGAGCATCTGGGCCAGGTCCATCCGCAGCGTCAGATCGCCGGAGGCGATGTCGCCCCCGGCCAGGTTGATCAGGCACATCCCGCCGCCCGCGGTGACCAGCAACGACTCGGCGGTGAGCCTGCGGTGCGCGATCCGGCGGTCGTGCAGGGCCTTGACCGAGGTCCAGCCGTCGGCCAGCACCGCGTCGGTCAGCTCGGCGTCGGCCGCGGCGTCCAGGGAGCGGCCCTCGACCCGCTCGTAGACCAGGATCACCGCGTCCGGGCCCAGCTCGGAGGTGGCGATCAGCTTGGGCGAGTGCGCGCCCGCGGTGTTGGCCGCGTAGGCGATCAGCGCCTCCTGCTCCAGCGCCTGCCGCAGCGACTGCGGGCTGGAGCGGACGGCGACGGTGCGCAGCTGCAGCCGCCGCCAGAGCCGGTAGAAGAAGCCGGAGGCCTGCTGCTCACGGTCGATCACATGGACGTCCAGCGGCGAGGCCGCGTCCTGGATCACCAGGTAGCGGCGGGTTCCCTCGGGGCCGTCCGAGGAGCGGTGCGCGCTGACCGGGGCGAAGCCGACCTTCCGCAGGCCGGCCAGCAGCTGCTGGCCGGTGGGGCGGACGTTCGGGGTGCCGACGGCGTAGAGGGTGCCGTAGGCGACGCTGAGGCCGAGCAGGATCGTTGCTGCAATCGACAGCGGCGTGGTGTGGCCGCTGATCAGCTCGGAGAGGCTGTCCAGCAGCACCACGCCCCACAGCGCCACCCGCCAGCGCGGGCGGCTGGCCATGCCGACCGCGGTCATATAGGCGATGACCGGGGTCAGGTAGCCGTGCACCGGGTCGGTGACCGAGGTGGTGCCGAGGATCGGCACGGTCAGCGCCGCGGTGATCGACTCGGGGGCGGACTTCACCACCCAGAGGTCCACCGCCAGCGAGATGCCGTGCGCCAGCACCGCCGCGAGCACCCCGTCGGCGACCCGGAGGCCGTCCCGCTTGATCAGCCGTTCCACCGCGAAGGCGAGCGGGACGATCAGCACGGCGGCGGTCGAGACCACGCCGGTGATGGTGGTGAGGAAGTCGGGGACCTTGGTGACGCCGCTGGTGATGTCGTCCTGGAGCCCGCTGGTGGTGGAGGTGGCGATGCTGGCCAGGACGAAGACCGCGGCCACGCCGAGGACGCCGAGCAGGAAGCGGATCAGGTCGGCGGGGCGGTGCACCCGGGCCGCGAGCAGCGGTTCGTCCACCGAGACGTGCGAGCTGGCGCGGGTCTCCGCCGGGAGGGTCGACCGTGGCCGCTTGACCAGGTCGACGGAGCGGTCCGGGTCGGGGCCGGGCGCGCTGCCGGAGTCCCCGGCGTCGGCGTGCTCCGGGTCCGAGTCCTTCGTGAGGGCGGCGGCCTCGTCGTTCAGGCGGCGCAGGCTGTCGTCGGGCACGGCTCCGGAGGCGTCCGCTGCCTGGTCGGCGCTCGCGCTGGATCCGGTCATCTGGGATGTGTGCCTTCTGGTCGCCTGTCACCGACCCTTCAAGGGTGGCATGAGTGGGGGATGCGCGTTGCCCCGAGGTCTCCTGCTTCGTCCCGCCGCTCCGATGGACTCCCTGTGCGGGTCCTGGCCGGATGCTACATTCCTCCGCTCGGGTGAGCGAGGAGGTTCCACGAGCGCGCCACTCGGACGTGTCGGCACGGGTGGTGGCGGTGCGGGTCCCGGTGTCAGCGGGGTGGGACAGAATGCCTGGGGTGAGCGATGACGAGGTGCCGGAGCAGGGTCCTGGCGAGCTGCCGCCCTTCGCCGAACGGGTGCTGGAGCTGACCGAGCGGATCCCCCCGGGCCGGGTGATGACCTACGGTGACGTCGCCGAGTACCTGGCGACGGAGGGGGAGAGCGAAGCGATTCCGATAGGAGTGGCGGCCGGGCGACGGGAGGGCGGGCCGCGCCAGGTCGGCCGGGTGATGGCGCTGTACGGGGCGGTGGTGCCCTGGTGGCGGGTGGTGCGGGCGGACGGCGCGATGCTGCCGGGGCATGAGCTGCGGGCGCTGGAGCAGTACCGGGCCGAGGGCACCCCGTTGCGCAGCGTGCGCGGTCGCGGCCCGGCCCGGGGCTCGGCCGCGGCCGAGGACCTGCCCCGGGTGGACCTCTCCCGGGCCCGCTGGGACGGGCGGTAGCAGGTCATGGCGGACGGTCGGACGGGTCGCGGGGCGATTCCGGTGAACCGGGGACAGCAGGGTGATTGACGGGGGAGGATCGTAGGCTCGCGGTAGCGGGTGACGCCTGAGATCCCGTTGACCCCCTGCGTGTCCCTGTACCTCCCCTGGACCGGCCCCCATGACCACCCCGCAGCCCGCCCCGCAGCCCGACGCACCGCCCCCGTCCGACGCCCCGCTCCTGTCCGCGCCGTCGCCGCAGCCCGGCACCACCGTGCGCGGGGGCGCGTACCGGCTGGTGCGCGAGCCGGTCGCGACGCCCGTCCCGCCGGTGCTGGACGCGTACCAGCAGGCCGTGGCGGACCACCGGGGCGGTCCGCTGCTGGTGCTGGCGGGCCCCGGGACGGGCAAGACCACCACGCTGGTCGAGGCGGTCACCCGGCGGCTCGCGGAGGGGGTCGCGCCGGAGCAGGTGCTGGTGCTCACCTTCAGCCGCAAGGCGGCGGTGGAGTTGCGGGACCGGATGACCGCGCGGGCCGGCGCCGATCCCGCCACGGCCGGGCGCGGCGTCCCGCAGGCGACCACCTTCCACTCCTTCTGCTACGCCCTGGTCCGGGCGCACCAGGACGCCGAGCTGTTCGCCGACCCGATCCGGCTGCTGTCGGGACCGGAGCAGGACGTGATGGTCCGCGACCTGCTGGCGGGCGGGGCCGAGGACGCCCGCAGCGGCCTGGGCATCCGCTGGCCGGACGAGCTGCGCGCCTGCCTGACCACCCGCGGCTTTGCCGACGAGGTCCGCGCGGTGCTGGCCAGGGCCCGCGAGCTGGGCATCGGCGACGAGGAGCTGCGCCGCTTCGCCGACGGGGTCGGCCGTCCGGACTGGCGCGCGGCGGCCGACTTCCTGGCCGAGTACCTGGACGTGATGGACGGTCAGGGCGTGCTGGACTACGCCGAACTGGTGCACCGGGCGGTGCTGCTGGCCGAGCGGCCGGGGGTGCGCGAGCAGTTGCGGAGCCAGTACCGGGTGGTGTTCGTCGACGAGTACCAGGACACCGACCCGGCCCAGGTCCGGCTGCTGCGCGCGCTGGCCGGGGACGGCCGGGAGCTGGTCGCGGTCGGCGACCCGGACCAGTCGATCTACGCCTTCCGCGGCGCGGACGTCAACGGCATCCTCGACTTCCCGCACGCCTTCCCGCGGGCGGACGGCCGTCCGGCGGAGATCCGGGTGCTGCGGGTGTCCCGGCGCTCCGGGGCGCTGCTGCTGGCGGCGACCCGGACCCTCGCCGAGCGGATGCCGATGGGACGGCTCCCGGCCGCGGCGCTGGCGCAGCACCGCGGGCTGCTGCCGGGTCCGGGCCGGGACGGCGGACGGGTCGAGGTGTACACCTACCCGACCCCCGGTTCCGAGATCGACAACATCGCCGACCTGCTGCGCCGGGCGCATCTGGAGCAGGGGGTGCCGTGGAGCGAGATGGCGGTGCTGGTCCGGGCGGGCGGGCGGTCCATCCCCGGCTTCCGGCGGGCGCTGGGCTCGGCCGGGGTGCCGCTGGAGGTCGACGGCGACGACCTGCCGCTGCACGCCGAACCGGCGGTCGCGCCGCTGCTGGCCGCGCTGCGGGTGTGCGCGGTCGGCGCGGTGCGGGACCGTCTCGCGACGGCGCCCCGGGCGGACGGGCGGGAGCCGGAGCGCGGGCCGGAGCTAGAGGACGGCCCGTACCCGGAGGACCCGCTCACGGTGGAGCTGGCGCACACCCTGCTCACCGGGCCGCTCGGCGGGCTCGACGGCTCCGACCTGCGCCGTCTCGGCCGGGCCCTGCGGGAGGAGGAGCGGGCGGCGCTGCGGCTGTCGGCGGAACCCCCCGGCGGCGCGGAGGACGGCGCCGAGGGCGACGAAGACGGCGGGGCCCCCGCGGTCGCGGCGCGCGCGGTGCGGGCCGGGGAGGTGCTGGTCCGGGAGGCGCTGGCCGAGCCGGAGCGGCTGGTGGCGCTGGACCGGTCGTTCGCCGGGCGGGCGCTGCAGCTGGGGCAGTTGCTCCGCAAGGTCCGCGAGATGGTCGCCGGGGGCGCGTCCGCCGAGGACGCGCTGTGGGCGCTGTGGGACGGCTCCGAGCGCTGGCGCCGCCGACTGGAGGCCGCGGCGCTGCGTCCCGGCACGGCCGGGCGGAACGCCGACCGGGACCTGGACGCGGTCTGCGCCCTGTTCGAGACCGCCGCCAGGGCGGAGGAGCGGGTCAAGGGCCCGCGTGGGGCGCTGAACTTCCTGGCCGAGCTGGAGCGGCAGGACATCGCCGCGGACACCCTGTCCGGACGGACCGTCCGCCCGGACGCGGTGCGGCTGCTGACCGCGCACCGGTCCAAGGGGCTGGAGTGGCGGGTGGTCGTGGTCGCCGGGGTGCAGGAGGGCCTGTGGCCCGACCTGCGCCGCCGCGGCTCGCTGCTGGAGGCGGACCGGATCGGCCGGGACGGCCTGGCCGAGCCGCTCACCCCGGGCGCGCTGCTGTCCGAGGAGCGCCGGCTGTTCTACGTCGCCGCGACCCGGGCCAGCGAGCGGCTGATCGTCACCGCGGTGAAGGCCCCGGCCGAGGACGGCGACGAGCCCTCGCGCTTCCTGCGCGAGCTGTACCGGGAGGCCGCGGACGGCAGCCGGACCCCGGCGGTGCTGGTCGAGGACGTGGCCCACCGCCCGCGCCGTCCGCTCGCGGTCGCCGCGCTGGTGGCCGAGCTGCGGGCGGTCGCGGTGGACCCGTCCCGGACGCCGGGGCTGCGCGACGCGGCGACCCGGCGGCTGGTCCGGCTGGCCGCGCTGGTGGACGACGACGGCTACCCGCTGGTCCCGGCGGCGCATCCGCGGCGCTGGTGGGGGATGGCCGACAGCACCGAGAACGCGGTCCCGGTCCGCGACCCGGGGGAGCCGCTGGCGCTCTCCGGCAGCGCCCTGGACGCGGTGAACAGCTGCGGGCTGCGCTGGTTCCTCGGCCGTGAGGTGCACGCGGAGCAGGCGTCCAGCGGGGCGCAGGGCTTCGGCAACGTCCTGCACGTGCTGGCCGAGGAGGTCGGCTCCGGGCGGACCCCAGCCGACCTGGGCGTGCTGATGGAGCGCCTGGACACGGTCTGGGACGCGCTGGCCTTCGACGCCCCGTGGAAGTCCGAGCAGCAGAAGGGCGAGGCCAGGGCCGCCCTGGAGCGCTTCCTGAGCTGGCACGCGAGCGAGCGCGGCCGGGTCCCGGTGGCGACCGAGCACCCGTTCGAGGTGGAGCTGAAGGTGGGCGACCACCTGATCCGGATCCGCGGCAGCATGGACCGGGTCGAGCGGGACACCGCCAGCGGGGCCGCCTTCGTGGTCGACTTCAAGACCGGGCGGACCGTGGTCAGCGGCCCGGAGCTGCTGACCCACCCGCAGCTCGGGGTGTACCAGCTGGCGGTCGCCGAGGGCGCGGTGGACGGGCTTGAGGCGTTCGCCGGGGAGCCGGCCGAGCCGGGCGGCGCGGAGCTGGTGCAGCTGCGGCAGATCGCGGGCCGGGGCCGGGAGGACAGCCCCAAGGTGCAGCCGCAGCCCTCGCTGCGCGGCGACCCCGGCTGGATCGAGGACCTGCTCGCCGAGGCCGCCGACCGGATCGTCAACGAGCGCTTCACCCCCGGCGTCGGCCCCGGCTGCGAGCACTGCTCCTTCCGCCGCAGTTGCAGCGGCCAGCCGGAGGGCCGCCAGGTCGTGGAGTGACCGGGCTCATCCCGGTCGTGGCCCCGGCTGTCGGCGGCGACCGCTAGCGTTTCCGGGGTGAGCCCTGTCATCGACCGTCCGGACCAGCTGAAACAGCTGCTCGGGATCCCCTTCACCGCGGAGCAGCTGGGCGCGGTCACCGCGCCGCTGGCCCCCGCGGTGATCGTCGCGGGCGCGGGCTCCGGCAAGACCACGGTGATGGCGGCCCGGGTGGTCTGGCTGGTCGGCACCGGGCAGGTGCGGCCGGAGCAGGTGCTGGGGCTGACCTTCACCAACAAGGCGGCCGGGGAGCTGGCCGAGCGGGTGCGTCGGGCGCTGGTGCAGGCCGGGGTGGTGGAGCTGGACCCGCTGCCGTCCGAGGACGTGCCCGGCGAGCCGGAGATCTCCACGTACCACGCCTTCGCCGGACGGCTGCTCAAGGACCACGGCCTGCGGATCGGTCTCGAACCCGACGTCCGGCTGCTCGCCGACGCCACCCGCTACCAGCTGGCGGCCCGGGTGCTGCGCCAGGCCCCCGGCCCCTACCCGGCGCTGACCGGCGGCTTCTCCACACTGATTGCCCAACTGCTGACCCTGGACGGGGAGCTGGCGGAGCATCTGGTCGACCCGGACGCGCTCACCGACTACGACACCGCGCTGCTGGACGAGTTGGGGCGGGCCAGGCTCAGCAACGACGAGCTGCGCAAGGTGCCGCAGACCGCCGCCGCCCGGATCGCGCTGGCCGACCTGGTCCGCCGCTACCGCCGCCGCAAGCAGGAGGCGGGGCTGATGGACTTCGGCGACCAGATCGCCGCCTGCGCCCGGCTCGCCCAGGGCAGCCCCGAGGTCGGACGGCTGCTGCGGGAGCAGTACCGGGTGGTGCTGCTGGACGAGTACCAGGACACCTCGGTGGCCCAACGGCTGCTGCTGGCAGGGCTGTTCGGCCGGAGCGAGCACCACGGCGGCGGCCATCCGGTGACCGCGGTCGGCGACCCCTGCCAGGCCGTCTACGGCTGGCGCGGCGCGTCCGTCGCCAACCTGGACGACTTCCCCCGGCACTTCCCGGCGGCGGACGGCGGCCCGGCCGCCCGCTACTCGCTCAGCGAGAACCGCCGCAGCGGCGGCCGGCTGCTGGACTTCGCCAACACCCTGGCCGCGCCGCTGCGGGAGATGCACGAGGGGGTCGAGGCGCTGCGCCCCGCCCCCGGCGCCGAGCACGACGGCTTCTCCCGCTGCGCCCTGCTGGAGACCTACGAGCAGGAGGTGGCCTGGCTGGCCGACTCCGTCGCGCACCTGGTGCACCGCGGCGGGGTGCCGCCGGGCCGGATCGCGGTGCTCTGCCGGGCCGGCCGCGAGTACTTCCCGGACATCCACGCCGCGCTGGTGGCCCGGGACGTCCCGGTGGAGGTGGTCGGCCTGTCCGGGCTGCTCGACCTGCCCGAGGTCGCCGACCTGGTCTCGGTCTGCGAGGTGCTGCAGGACCCGACCGCCAACGCGGCGCTGGTCCGGCTGCTGGTCGGCCCGCGCTGGCGGATCGGCCCGCGCGACCTGGCGCTGCTCGGCCGCCGCGCCGCCGACCTGGTCCGGGTCGCCCGGGGCGGGGAGGACGGGGACCGGCTGGCCGGGGCGGTCGCGGGCACCGACCCGACCGAGGTGGTCTCGCTGGCCGACGCGCTGGAGACGTTCCTGCACCCCGACCCGGCCGACGGCCGGGAGCTGCCGTTCTCGGACGAGGCCAGGGCCCGCTTCGCCGCCCTCGCCGCCGAGATACGCGAGCTGCGCCGGGCGCTGGCCGAACCGCTGATGGACGTGCTGCACCGGGTGCTGGCGGTGACCGGCCTCGAAGTCGAGCTGTCGGCCTCGCCGCACGCGCTGGCCGCCCGCCGCCGGGAGACCCTGCATGCCTTTCTCGACGTCGCGGCCGGGTTCGCCGACCTGGACGGCGACCCGTCGCTGTCCGCGTTCCTCGGCTTCCTGCGCGCGGCCCAGGAGTTCGACCGCGGCCTGGACAACAGCCTGCCCGGCGGCGACGACACCGTGAAGGTGCTCACCGCGCACCGGTCCAAGGGCCTGGAGTGGGACGTGGTGGCCGTCCCCGGCCTGGCCAAGGGGGTGTTCCCGGGCGAGCGCGGGCGGGAGCGGTGGACCAGCAGGCCCGAGGCGCTGCCGCACGAGCTGCGCGGGGACGGGGCGACGCTGCCCGGGACGCCGCGGTGGAACGCCGCCGGGATGAAGCAGTTCGCTGCCGCGATGAAGCAGCACGCGGAGACCGAGGAGCTGCGGCTCGGCTATGTCGCCTTCACCCGGCCGCGGGAGCTGCTGTTGGCCTCGGGGCACTGGTGGGGGCCGGCCCAGAAGCGCCGCCGCGGGCCCTCCGCGTTCCTGGAGGAGCTGCGCGGGTACTGCGAGCGCGGGACCGGCGGCGAGATCGAGGTCTGGGCGGACGCCCCGGCCGAGGACGCCGAGAACCCGTCGCTCAGCCGCGGCCCGGAGCAGGTCTGGCCGCTGCCGCTGGACCCGGCGGCGCAGGCGGCCCGCCGCGAGGTGGGGCTGCGGGTGCTCGCCGGGCTGGCGGAGTCCACGGCCGCGGAGGCCGCGGAGCCGCCGGACGAGGTGTGGGACGAAGGGCCCTACGACGAGGCGTTCGACGATCCGTCAGGAGGCGGTCTGGTCCCGGAGGAGGCGCGGGTCGTGGCCTCCTGGGACCGCGACCTGGACGCCCTGGCCGGTGAGCTGCTGCGGGCCCGGCGCACGGTCAGGGACGTCCCGCTGCCCGCCTCGCTGACCGCCTCCCAGCTGCTGCGGCTCGCCGCCGACCCGGAGGGCTTCGCCCGGGAGCTGGCCCGGCCGATGCCGCGTCCGCCGCAGCCGGCCGCGCGCCGCGGCACCCGCTTCCACGCCTGGGTGGAGGCGCGGTTCGAGCCGCTGATGCTGCTCGGCGCGGACGAACTTCCGGGCGCGGAGGACGACGGGATCGAGGACGAACGGGATCTGGCCCGGCTCAAGGAGGCTTTCCTGCGCACCCCTTACGCCGCGCGCACCCCGTACCGGGTGGAGGCGCCGTTCCAGCTGCTGCTGGCGGGGCGGGTGGTGCGTGGCCGGATCGACGCCGTCTACCGCACCGGTGACGGCGGGTTCGAGGTGGTCGACTGGAAGACCAGCCGGCAGCAGACCGCGGACCCGTTGCAGCTCGCCGTCTACCGGCTGGCCTGGGCCGAGTCGGCGGGGGTGGCGCTGGAGCGGGTCTCCGCGGCGTTCCTCTACGTGCGCAGCGGCAGCGTGGTGCGTCCGGACCGTCTGCCCGGCCGGGAACAGCTGGAACAGCTGATGACAGGCGTTACGCCAAACGGGCTGTCCATGGGTGTAGAGGACACGGAACATTCGTGAAAAGGCTGTGCAGCTTGTCCTTTTCGTGCCTAATGTGGAGTCAGTAACCAGTCAACTTCGGCCTAGTGAGAGAAGTGGCGAGTTGAGTGTTGCCGGAAGGATTCGTCAGCTGATCGGCTGGGGCCGCATCGTGGGGATGCTGCCCTTCCTGGGCATCGTCCTGGTGATCGCCATCGACCTCTCCAGCGGCAACCCCGACCGGACCTTCGAACCGGCCCTCACCGCGGGGCCCGCCCTCGCCGCCGTCGTCACCGACCGGACCTGGTACCCGCTCGGCGTGGGCGCGGCCACCGTCGGCGCCGCCTTCGGCCTCGCCGCCTACGACCACACCCTGGGCCAGTCGGTCCACTCCGCCAGTGTGTTCGCGATCGTGCTGATCGCGCTGATCGGCGCGACCAGCGTGCTGCTGCGGAACCGGCAGACCCGGGCGCTGGCCGACGCCCGGCTGGTCTCCGAGGTCGCCCAACGGGTGCTGCTGCGTTCGATCCCGGCCCGGATCGGACCGGTGCGCACCGCCGTCCACTACGCCGCGGCGGCGGCGCACGCCAGGATCGGCGGCGACCTCTACGAGGTGGTGCAGACCCGCTGGGGCGTCCGCGCGGTGATCGGCGACGTCCGCGGCAAGGGCCTGGAGGCGGTGGAGACCGCGGCTGCCGTGCTCGGCGCTTTTCGCGAGGCGGCGCACCAGGAGCCGCAGTTGGACCGGGTCGCGGCATGGCTGGCGGACAGCCTGCACCGGGCGCTGCACGAGAACGACCACGAGGGCACCGAGGAGGAGTTCGTCACCCTGGCGCTGGTGAGCGTCCGCCCGGACCGGGTGGCCGAGATCGTCAACTGCGGCCACCCCTCGCCGCTGCTGCTCCGCCCCGGGGCACCGGTGCGGGCGCTGGACCCGGCCTGGCCGGTGCCTCCGCTGGGCGTGCTGGAGCCGGACCAGGTCGCCCCGCCGGTGCTGGAACTGCCGCTGCTGGACGGCGACCGGGTGCTGCTGTTCACCGACGGGGTGATCGAGGCCCGCGACCGCTGGGGCGTGTTCTACCCGCTGGCCGAGCGGCTGCCGGACTGCGCCGCCGGCGACGACCCGGACCAGGTGCTGGCCCGGGTGCACCAGGACGTGCGCCGCCACGTCGGCCGCCAGCTCGGCGACGACGCGGCGATGCTGCTGCTCCAGTACGCGCCGCCGCTGCCGCGGCCGGCCGGGGAGGGCCTCGGGGTCGGCCGGGGCGTGGGCGGCGGCCCGCAGCCGCCCGCGGTCCCTGCCTCCCGCAACGGCGCGGGCGGCGGTGACGGCGGCCACGGCGGGCTGGGCTTCGTCGGCCGCCCGCGCCGCGGACCGGGCGCACGCCCGCAGCGGGCGCACCGGACCGACCGGACGCCGCCGCAGCACTGACGGGCCGTCACAGCTCCAGCTCGACCACCAGCGGGCGGTGGTCGGAGACGCCCAGGGCCGGGGTGCCGGTGCCCTGCACCGCGCTGCGCGGCACGCCCACCGCCAGCACGTGGTCGAACTGCACCGAGGGCCGGTGCGCCGGATAGGTCGGCGTCCTGGCCAGGTCGTGCCAGCCCTGCAGCAGCGCCCGGCGCGGCAGCTGCCCGCGCTGGGCCGCCGGGCGGGACCGCAGGTACACCCCGCGCCGGGCCCGCCGGCCGCGCAGTTCGCGCCGGGCCTCGCGGGCGGCCTCGCGCCGGGCCTCGCGGGCCTCCCGTCCGCGCTCCGCGCCGGCTCCACGCCAGCGCTCCGGGCCGAGGCCGTCCACGATCGCCGCCCCGCCGAGCACGGTCCGCGGCACCGGGCCGATCAGGTTGAAGTCCCCGAGCAGCAGGTACGGCGCGGGCAGGTCGGCGATCCAGCGGCGGATCCCGGCCAACTGCCCCATGTTCCAGCCGGGTACGAACGACAGATGGGCCGCGACCACGGTGAACGGGCCGTCCGGCCCCTCCAGCACCGCGGCGACCGCGGCCCGCGGCTCGTCCGGCACGGGGGTGAGGCCGCGCCGTCCGGCGACCCGCAGCGGCAGTCCGAACGGCGCGGGGGCGAACCGCCGGGCCCGCCAGTGCCGCACCGGAAGCCGGGTGACCAGGGCGGTCCCGTAGGAGGGGAGCCGGTCGCCGGGGCCGCCGCGGTCCGGCCCGTACACCTGGAAGCCGGGGACCCCGGGCTCGTGGATCCAGCCCGCGCCGGGCGCCGGGCGGCCGTGCAGCGCGGCGGCGAAGCGCCAGTCCCCGGCCCCGAGCGCCTTCGCGGCGACCGCGGTCTGGTCGACCCGTCCCGATCTCTCCTGGTTGCGGTCGACCTCCTGCATCGCCAGCACGTCCGCGTCCAGCGCGGCCACCGCGTCGGCGAGCGGGGCGGCCGGGTCGGCCGGGTAGGGGAGGGGGCTGCCGTCCGGGCCGAGCGGCTGACCGTGCAGCAGGTTGAACGTTGCGATACGGAGTTGGCTCACCCCCAGAACCTATCGGCCCCGGGTGAACGCCCGTACCGGTCAGCAGCGCAGCTTGAAGCGGTCGTGCATACCGGGTATACATACGCAGTATGTCTATCCGCCACGGCCTGCTCGCCCTGCTCGAACAGGGGCCGCGCTACGGCTATCAGCTGCGCGCCGAGTTCGAGGCCCGCACCGGTGCGACCTGGCCGCTGAACGTCGGCCAGGTCTACACCACGCTCGGCCGGCTGGAGCGCGACGGCCTGGTGAAGCCGCACGGCGAGGACGCCGAGGGGCATGTCTTCTACGCCGTCACCGACGCCGGCCGGATCGAGCTGCGCAGCTGGTTCGAGAGCCCGGTCGACCGGAGCACGCCGCCGCGCGACGAGCTGGCGATAAAGCTGGCGATGGCGGTGACCGTCGGCGCGCTGGAGGGCTCGGGCGTCGACGTCACCGCCGTGGTCCAGGGCCAGCGGCGGCACACCATGGCCGCCATGCAGGGCTTCACCCGGCTGAAGGTCAAGGCCATGGCGGCGCTGGAGCGCCCGGACTCCTCCAGCCAGGACCTGGCCTGGCTGCTGGTCCTGGACCAGCGGGTCTACCAGGCCGAAGCCGAGATCCACTGGTTGAACAACTGCGAGACCCGCCTGACCAGGCACGCCGCGAGAGTCGCCGCGCAAGCGACCGTACGAGGGGAAGAACAGCAGTGATGAGCAGCAGCACAGAGCAGGGGCCGGGGGCCGCCGACACGGCGATACTCCGGTTGCGGGGGGCTTCCCGGGTGCACGGCCGCGGCGCGGCCGAGGTGCACGCGCTGAGCGGGGTCGACCTGGCGGTGCTGCCGGGCGAGTTCGTCGCGGTGATGGGCCCCAGCGGCTCCGGCAAGTCCACGCTGCTCACCCTGGCCGGCGGCCTGGACGCGGCGACCTCGGGCCAGGTCCTGGTCGAGGGCCGGGAACTGGGCGCGCTGTCACGGAAGGACCTGGCCGCGGTCCGCCGCCGGTCCATCGGCTATGTGTTCCAGGACTTCAACCTGATCCCGGCGCTGACGGCGGCGGAGAACGTCTCGCTGCCCCGCGAGCTGGACGGCCTGAGCGCCCGCAAGGCCCGGGTCGAGGCACTGGCCGCGCTGGCCGAGATCGGCATCGCCGACCTCGCCGACCGCTTCCCCGACGAGATGTCGGGCGGCCAGCAGCAGCGGGTGGCCATCGCCCGCGCGCTGATCGGCGACCGCCGACTGGTCCTGGCCGACGAGCCCACCGGCGCGTTGGACTCCAGCACCGGCGAGTCCGTGCTCGCCGTGCTGCGGGCCCGCTGCGACGCGGGCGCCGCGGCGGTGATGGTCACCCACGAGGCGGGCCACGCCGCCTGGGCCGACCGCGTGGTCTTCCTCCGCGACGGCAGGCTGGTGGACGAGTCGGGCCCGGTCGCGGCCGAGGCCCTGCTCGGGACGGGCGACGCGCTGTGAAGCTCTCCGCCTGCCGGGTGGCGCTCCGCATCGCCCGCCGAGACGCGCTGCGCGCCAAGGGGCGCAGCGCCCTGGTCGTCGCCATGATCGCGCTGCCGATCCTGGGCGTCACCGCCGCCGACGTCACCTACCGCAGTGCCCACCTCAGCGCCCAGCAGGCCGCCGACCGGCAGATGGGCGCGGCTGCCGCGTATGTCTCGGTCTACGACCTGGGACGGCCGGTCGAGCAGGCGCCCGATCCCGACGACGGAACCGATGAGCCGGGCGGCGACAAGCCGACGGCGCAGCAGCAGGCGGTCGCGAAGGAGCCGGTCGGCCAGGTGCTCGCGCGGGCGCTCCCGGCGGGTGCGCGGGTGACGCCGGTCAACGCGAGCGACTACCTCTCGGTCTCCACCGCGTACGGGCAGACCACCACGCGGGTGCAGGGCCTGGACCTCGGCGACCCGCTGCTGCACGGCCTGGTGACGGTGCTTCGGGGCCGCCCCCCGGCCGCCGCCGACCAGGTCGCGGCCACCTCGGCGTTCCTCGCCGACACCGGGCTGAAGCTCGGCGGCACCACCACGGTCCGCGGCACCACCCGGCCGCTGACCATCACCGCCGTGGTGGAGTTCCCCAGCGACCTGGGCAGCGACCGGCTCGTCGGGCGGCCCGCCGACATCGCCGCGCTCGCCGCCGCGGCGGCATCTCCCGGCGGCACCCCGGCCCCGATGAGCCAGCCGGACTACCTGGTCACCCTGCCCGGCGGCGCGGCCTTCGGCTGGGCCGACGTGGTCAGGGCCAACGGGTTCGGCTTCACCGTCAGCTCCCGCGCGGTGCTGGCCGACCCGCCGCCGCGCAGCGCCGTCCCCTACTTCCGGGACCGCGGTGCGGACGGCGGCGTCCCGCTCTCGGCCACCGGGGTGACCGTGGCCGCGACCGTGGTGGGCATGGCGCTGCTGGAGATTGTGCTGCTGGCCGGACCGGCCTTCGCGGTCGGCGCGCGCCGCTCCCGCCGGCAGCTCGGGCTGCTCGCCGCGGGCGGAGGCGACCGGTCCCAGATCGGCGCCGTGGTGCTCGGCGGCGGTGTGGTGCTGGGCGCGGTCGGGGCCGTGCTCGGCCTGGTGGTCGGGGCGGCGACGGTCGCCATCGGCCGGACCCCGCTGGAGCAGCGGGTCGGCGCGCGGTTCGGAAGCTTCGCGCTGCAGCCGCTCGACCTGCTCGGCATCGTCTGCGTCGGCCTGCTCACCGGGCTGCTCGCGGCGATCGTCCCGGCGGTCCAGGCCGCCCGCGCCGATGTGGTGGCCTCGTTGACCGGCCGCGGCTCGGTCAAGCCGCCGTCCAAGCGGCTCACCCTGCTCGGCGCGCTCGCGGTCGCGGCCGGTGCGGCGATGGCGCTGCTGGGCGTCGGCATGGGCGACCAGACCGCCGCGATCATGGGCGGCTCGATGATCGCCGAACTGGGCGTGGTCGCCTGCACCCCGTTCCTGGTCGGCCTGTTCGGGAAGCTCAGCCGCTGGCTGCCGCTCGGCCCCAGGCTGGCGCTGCGCGACTCCGCCCGGCATCGCGGGCGGACGGCTCCGGCCGTGGCCGCGGTGATGGCGGCGGTCGCCGGGGCCGTCGCCGTGGTCGCCTACCAGGGCAGCAGCACGGCCGAGCAGCGGGCCGGGTACAGCGCCTCGGCCCCGGTCGGTTCCCTGGTGATGCAGGTCTCGCAGAGCTCCTCGGCCGCCGACCTGGCCCAGCAGCGGGCCGCGGTGCAGCGCAGCGTCCCCGGGCTCGGCCCGCGCGGCGACTTCGGCGCGGTCACCACACCGGGCGCGGACTGCACCGGCGACGACCCGTGCGGCTACGCCTCGGTCAGCCTGCCGGAGGACCAGGTCTGCCCGGCCTACGCCAAGGGCGCGCGGGTCTGGAGCACCGACGAGATCAAGGCGCTCAGCCGGACCGACCCGCGCTGCCGGATCGCGTACGGCACCGGGCCGAACTACAGCGGCTACGCGTTGACCGCGGGGGACGCCACCACGCTGCGCAATCTGGCCGGGGTCACCGACCCGGCCGCGGTGCGGGCCCTGGCCGAGGGGAAGGTGCTGGTCCGCAGCCCGCAACTGATCGGCCACGACGGCATGGTGACCGTCTCGGTCGACATTTCGCCCGCTCCTGACAACCCGAACGACAACGGCAGCGTCAAGACGTACCGGGCTCCCGGCTTCGCCGTCTCCAGCGACGTCAGCAGCTTCACCGGGATGATGACCCCGGAGACCGCCCGGCGGATGGGGATGGCGGTGAACCCGACCGGCTCGGTCTGGCTGCCGCCGCGGATGCCGGGCAAGGCCGACGAGCAGCGGGCGCAGGCCGCCGCCGAGCGGGTCGACGACGCCTCGATCACGGTGGAGCGCGGCTTCCAGAGCGAGTCCACCGCGATCGAGCTCGGCCTGATCCTGACCGCCTCGGTGGTCGCGGTCGCCGCGGCCGGGATCGCCACCGGCCTCGCGGCGGCCGACTCCCAGGCGGATCTGGCGACCCTGGCGGCGGTCGGCGCGGCGGCCAGGATCCGGCGCACGCTGTCCGGCTTCCAGTGCGCGGTGATCGCCGCGATGGGGGCGCTGCTCGGCTCCGCGGCGGGCCTGGTGCCCGCGGCGGCGCTGTGGCGGATCCACGGCGGCGGCTCGGGCTCGATGTCCTACGACTTCGGCACCGGTGTGATCGACGTCAAGTCGGGTGCGGCGCTGCTGGTGCCCTGGGGCCCGATGGCGCTGGTGGTGGTCGGACTGCCGCTGCTGGCCTGGCTGCTGGCGGCGGGCTTCACCCGCTCGCGGGTGGTGCTCACCCGCCGGGCGGGCTGAACCGACCGGTTCGCGTCCCTCCGGCCGGGGGGCTGGAGGGACGCGGTTCCGGGGCGGTCCCGGGTTCGAACTAGAGTCGTCCCCATGACGACTTCCCCGGACAGCGCGGTCCGCGAGTTCATCGCCGAGCACCGCCCCGCCTTCCTCGACGAACTCGCGGAGTGGCTCCGCATCCCCTCGGTCTCGGCCGACCCCGACCGGGCCGGGGAGGTGCGCCGCTCCGCGGAGTGGCTCGCCGCCAGACTGCGGTCGACCGGCTTTCCGGTCGCCGAGGTGTGGGAGACCGCGGACGGCGGCCTGCCGGCGGTCTTCGCCGAGTGGCCCTCCGGGGACCCGGACGCGCCGACCGTGCTGGTCTACGGCCACCACGACGTCCAGCCGGCCGACCGCGCGGACGGCTGGGTGACCGACCCGTTCCAGCCGGTGGTGGTCGACGGACGGATGTACGGGCGCGGCGCGGCCGACGACAAGGGGCAGGTCTTCTTCCACACCCTGGGGGTGCGCGCGCACCTGGCCGCGACCGGCCGCAGCACGCCCGCGGTCAACCTCAAGCTGCTGGTCGAGGGCGAGGAGGAGTCGGGCTCGCCGCACTTCGGCGCGCTGATCCGGGAGCACGCCGAGCAGTTGGCGGCGGACGTGGTGATGATCTCCGACACCGGGATGTGGGGCGAGCGGACCCCGACCGTGTGCACCGGCATGCGCGGCATGGTGGAACTGCAGATCGACCTGACCGGTCCGGCCCAGGACATCCACTCCGGCTCCTTCGGCGGCGCGGTGCCCAACCCGGCCACCGAGGCGGCCCGGCTGGTGGCCGGACTGCACGACGCCGACCGGCGGGTGGCGGTCCCCGGCTTCTACGACGGCGTGGTCGAGCTGACCGCGCAGGAGCGCGAGCTGTTCGCCGAACTGCCCTTCGACGAGGCCGAGTGGCTCGGCGTGGCCAAGTCCCGGGCCACCCTGGGCGAGCAGGGCTTCAGCACCCTGGAGCGGATCTGGGCCCGGCCGACCGCCGAGGTCAACGGCATCTGGGGCGGCTACACCGGCCCCGGCGGCAAGACCATCGTCCCGTCCTCCGCGCACCTCAAGCTGTCGTTCCGGCTGGTCGCCGGGCAGGACGTGGAGAAGGTGCGGCAGGCGGTGGCCGACTGGGTCGCCGACCGGCTCCCGGCCGGGATCGGCCACGAGATCACCTTCACCGGCAGCACCCGGCCCTGCCTGACCCCGCTGGACCACCCGGCGCTGCAGTCGGTGGTGCGGGCGATGGGACGCGCGTTCGAGCAGAAGATCCGGTTCACCCGCGAGGGCGGCTCCGGACCGGCCGCCGACCTGCAGGACGTGTTGGGTGCGCCGGTGCTGTTCCTGGGCATCTCGGTCCCGTCGGACGGCTGGCACTCGGTCAACGAGAAGGTCGAACTGGACCTGCTGGCCAAGGGCGTGGAGACCTCGGCGTACCTCTGGGGCGACCTCGCCGCGAACTGGCCCGCCGGGAAGACCGCGGGGGAGATGGGTAACGCGTGACCGTGCAGTCAGAGAATCCGGGCAGCCGGATCGACCGTCCGCCGCTGGCGCTGTCCCGGGCCGGGGTGGACCGGGCGGCCGAGCACCGGTTGGACGAGCCCTGGCTCGCCGCGGCCTGGAGCCACCCGGACACCCGGGTGCTCGCGGTGGCCGAGGGCCAGGCCTTCGTGGTCGACACCGAGCAGGGCAGCGAACTGGTGCTGCTGGCCAGCTTCGAGACCCCGGAGGGCGGCGAGCGCTACTTCCTCGGCACCGGCGAGGACGGCGTCGCGTACTTCGCGCTGGCGCTGGCCTCGCTGCCGGGCCGGCTGGACGGGGAGGCCCGCCCGGCCGGGCTGCGCGAGGTCGGCGCCACGCTCCGGGACCGGGACGCCGGCCTGCTGGTGCACGCGGTGGCGCTGGAGAACTGGCACCGCTCGCACCGCTTCTGCTCGCGCTGCGGGCACCCCACCGTCCCGGCCGCGGCCGGGCACGTGCGGCGCTGCACCTCCTGCGCGCACGAGCACTACCCGCGCACCGACGCGGCGGTGATCATGATGGTCACCGACGAGCAGGACCGGGCGCTGCTCGGCCGGCAGGCGCTGTGGCCGGAGGGGCGCTACTCCACCCTGGCCGGGTTCGTGGAGCCGGGGGAGTCGCTGGAGCAGGCGGTGGCCCGCGAGGTCGCCGAGGAGGCCGGCGTGCTGGTCGACCTGGCCACGGTCGCGTACGTCGCCAGCCAGCCCTGGCCGTTCCCGTCCAGCCTGATGCTGGGCTTCACGGCGCGGGCCGACCGGCGCGCGGGCGCGACCGACATCACCGTCGACGGCGAGGAGCTCTCCGAGGCCCGCTGGTTCAGCCGAGAGGAGCTGAAGGCGGGGATGGAGAGCGGCGAGGTGCTCCCGCCGTCCGGGATCTCGATCGCCCGTCGACTGGTCGAACTCTGGTACGGCGGCCCCCTTCCCGAGTCCGCGCGCTGGTAGCCGCGAACGCCCGTCGGCAGTTGAGGTGCGGGAGGGGGCCGCGCGCCCCCTCGGTGCTTCAGACGCCGGGTTCACCCGAAGGGCGGACCCGGCGTCGGCGTGCCGCCCCGGCCCCGACGCCGCGGCCCGCCCCCGCCCGCACCGGCTCGGCCTCCTCGGCGGGGCCGATCCACTGCGGGTCGGGGGCGCTCGGCTGGAGCACCAGGACGCAGCTCACCGTCTTCCCGGTGAGCCGGACCACGACCTCCCAGCTCTCGGCCAGCAGCTCGACGATGGCCAGGCCGCGACCGCCCTGGGCGTCCGCGTCGGCCTCCCTCGGCACGGGCAGCGAGGTGCCCTCGTCGGTGACCGCGATCCGCAGGCTGCGGCCGGTCAGGGCCAGGGTCAGGTCGACCGGCCCCCGGCCGTACTGGAAGGCGTTGGTGACCAGTTCGGAGACCAGCATCTCCGCGCTGTCGATGAGGTCGGGCGCACCCCAGGCCGCCAGCGCGGTCCTGGTGATCCGCCGGGCGTGGCGGACGTTCTGCGGGTGCGGCGGGAAGGAGGCGATCGCGGCCCAGGCTCTCCGGTTGTTCATCGTGGCTGCTCCGGCCGTGCGAGATGGCTGACATACGGGTCTACCCCGATGCGACCGCCGCCATGGCGGCGGCATTGCTGCATTCAGGGCATGGAATGCGATAGCACGCAAGTGGTTGGAATAGTTGGGATTGCGCCAATCTTGACTTATGTTGGCTGGTTTCTCGGATGCCCCGCAAGTGAAATGGCTACATTCGCGGTGTGAATATTTCTCGTGGCCCGGGACAGGCCCCCAAATACCAGCGGCTGGCCGCGGATCTTCGTCGTCGGATCATGGCAGGCGAATGGCAGGGTGGCGAGGCCCTGCCGGTCGAGAGCGAACTGGAGAACCAATACGGCGTCGCTCGTAATACTGTCCGACTTGCAGTTGATGTGTTGGTCAATGAGGGACTGCTGGTCCGGGTCCAGGGCAAGGGCACCTACCTCAAGGACCACCCGGTCCTCGACCACCACGCGTACACCTCCCCCGCGGACGGCGCGCCGGGCACGCCGCTGGCCGCACCCTCGCTCGCCTACGCCGAGGAGGCGGAGCGGGCCGGGCGGAAGCTGACGGCGGACTTCCAGATGCTGATCGTACGAGCGACCACCGACATCACCGAGCGGCTGCGCATCAAGGCAGGTGAGGCCGTGGTCCTGCGCCGGGTGCTGCGGCACATGGACGGCGAGCCCTGGGCGATCGAGGAGAGCCACTACCCGGTGGCGCTGGCGGCCGGGACCGCGCTGATGGACCCGGACCCGGTGGACGGCGGGGACGAGGTGGCGCTCGGCGCGGCCGGGCACGTCGAGGTCGGCTGCGTGGACGAGCTGGCCGCGCGGATGCCGAACCCGGAGGAGGCGCAGTGGTTCCAGGCCGGTCCCGGCGTCCCGCTACTGGTGCAGCTGCGCACCGGGTTCACCGGGAGCGGCCCGATCCGGGTGACCGAGACCCGCTACTGCGCCGACCGTAATCGACTGCTTTACAGTCTCGGCGAAAGAAAAGGCTGATTTTTCTGTCAAAAAATGCCCCCGCTGGAACGTGATTCGTCCGGCAGGGGCATTCATGACGGCATTTCAGACGCCGGCCGCCTTCTTCACCTGGGCCAGGCTGGGGTTGGTCATCACCACCTGCTCACCGGCCTCGGGGACCACCAGCACCGTCGGCACGGTCTGGTTGCCGCCGTTGGCCTGCTCCACGAACGCCGCCGACGCCGGGTCCAGCTCGATGTTGACCTCGGTGTAGCCGATGCCCTCCCGGTCCAGCTGCGACTTCAGCCGGCGGCAGTAGCCGCACCAGGTGGTGCTGTACATCGTGATCGTGGCGGGCATCCGGGGTCACTCCTTGGATCGGTCGGTCCGGTGGCACTCCTGGAACGTCCGTCCGGGCCGGATCATTCCGAGGAGTCGGGCCCGGGGGTCGGCCGGGCATACCGTCGTACCGGGGCTGTGGACAACCGGGCCCGGGTGGACGGTGGGACTTGAGAGGATGGGGGGATGCAGGCTCAGCTCCCGGGCTCCCAGCCCTTCCCCAGCGACGTCCCGCGCTACGCCGACGCCGACGACGTGCTCGCCGGGCTCGACCCGGAGCAGCGTGCCGTCGCCACCGCCCTCAGCGGCCCCGTCTGCGTCCTCGCGGGCGCCGGGACGGGCAAGACCCGGGCGATCACCCACCGGATCGCCTACGGCGTCCGCAGCGGCGTGATGCAGCCGCAGCGGGTGCTCGCGGTCACCTTCACCGCGCGGGCCGCGGGGGAGATGCGCGGGCGGCTGCGGGCGCTGGGCGCCGAGGGGGTCCAGGCCAGGACGTTCCACGCGGCGGCGCTGCGCCAGCTCCAGTTCTTCTGGCCGCGGGTGGTCGGCGGCGAGCTGCCGCGGCTGGTCGAGCGCAAGGTCCAGCTGGTGGCCGAGGCCGCCGCCCGCTGCCGGATCCGGCTGGAGCGCACCGAGCTGCGGGACCTCACCGGCGAGATCGAGTGGGCCAAGGTCACCCAGACCGTCCCCGAGGACTACCCGGCCGCGGTCCGCAGGGCCGGTCGGGAGGCCCCGCGCGACCCGGCCGAGATCCGCCAGGTCTACAAGGTCTACGAGGAGGTCAAGCGGGACCGCGGGGTGATCGACTTCGAGGACGTGCTGCTGCTCGCGGTCGGCGTGCTGGAGGACCGCGCCGAGGTCGCCGAGCAGGTCAGGGCCCAGTACCAGCACTTCGTGGTGGACGAGTACCAGGACGTCTCGCCGCTCCAGCAGCGGCTGCTCGACCTCTGGCTCGGCCCGCGCTCCAGCCTCTGCGTGGTCGGCGACGCCAGCCAGACCATCTACTCCTTCACCGGGGCCAGCCCGTCCTACCTGCTGGACTTCCGGCTGAGGCACCCGGACGCCACGGTGGTGAAGCTGGTCCGCGACTACCGCTCCAGCCCGCAGGTGGTGCACCTGGCCAACGGGCTGCTGGCGCAGGCCAGGGGCCAGGCCGCCCGGCACCGGCTGGAACTGGTCTCGCAGCGCGAGGCCGGGCCGGACCCGGCCTACACCGAGTACCAGGACGAGCCGGGCGAGGCCGAGGGCACCGCCAAGCGGATCCAGGCGCTGCTCGGCTCCGGCGTCCGGGCCAGCGAGATCGCGGTGCTGTTCCGCACCAACGGCCAGTCCGCGGTCTACGAGCAGGCCCTCGCCGACCTGGGCATCCCCTACCAGCTCAGGGGCGCGGAGCGGTTCTTCGAGCGGCCCGAGGTCCGCGACGCCGGGATCCTGCTGCGCGGGGCGGCCCGGGGCAGCAGTGACCCGATGCTGGACGGCGCGCCCGAGGCGCTGGCCGAGCAGGTCCGCGCGGTGCTGTCGACCCGCGGCTTCACGGCGCTGCCGCCGGCCGGGGCGGGCGCGGTCCGCGACCGCTGGGAGTCGCTGGCCGCCCTGGTCCGGCTGGCCGGGGAGTTCGAGGCCGAGCGGCGGACCGCCGGGCTGCGGGCCGACCTCGCCGCCTACGTCGCCGAGCTGGACGGGCGGGCCGCGGCCCAGCACGCCCCCGCGGTCGAGGGGGTGACCCTGGCCTCGCTGCACTCCGCCAAGGGCCTGGAGTGGGACGCGGTCTTCCTGGTCGGCCTGACCGAGGGCATGGTCCCGATCACCTACGCCAGGACCGACGAGCAGGTCGAGGAGGAGCGCCGGCTGCTCTACGTCGGGGTGACCCGGGCCAGAGCGCACCTCTTCCTCTCCTGGGCGCTCTCCCGCTCGCCGGGGGGCCGGGCCTCCCGGCAGCCCTCCCGCTTCCTGGACGGGCTGCGCCCCGGCTCCCCCGGCGGGGCGCGCGGGCAGCGCGCCGCCGGCCGGGGGGCCCACGGCGGTGGGGCATACGGCGGGTCGTACGGCGGGGGAGCAGCGGCGGGCGGCGGGACGGCCGCGGGCGGGGCCCTGCGCAAGGCGGGCCGGCCGCTGCGCTGCCGGGTCTGCGGGCGGGTGCTCACCGAGGCGGTGGAGCGCAAGCTGAGCCGCTGCGAGAGCTGCCCCTCGCAGATGGACGAGGGCCTGCACGAGCGGCTCCGCGACTGGCGGCAGGAACAGGCGCGGGCGCAGGGCCTGCCCAACTACTGCGTCTTCACCGACGCGACCCTGGTCGCCATCGCCGAGGCGGCCCCGGTCTCGGTCGGCGAACTGGCCGGAATCGCCGGTGTCGGCAGAGCGAAGCTGGACAAGTACGGCGGTGCCGTGCTGTCGTTGTGCCGTGGGGAGTCTCCTGTCGACTCCGAACCGGACGAATCGGACGACATTCCGGACGACTGGGACGAGAGCGACGCCCCGGAGAACTCATTGGAAAAATAGTTTGCGCCCGCAGCGCGGAGCGCACTAGCGTGCCGGAGACGGTCGAGGGAACGAGATCGTCCGGCACCACCGCAGGACCGCAGGACAAGACAACTGACCATTGAGGCTCCCGGCTCGCCGGGTTCCGAGCACGCCGAGAGGAGGCGGACATTGTGAAGACAACCCTGATCAAAACGACTGGTCAGCCCATGGCCGCCTGCTTCGGCATGCCCGTCTCCGCCCTGTCCTCCGTCGCCCCCATCGCCCTGCCGGGTCTTGGCGGCTTTGAAGGCAGCGATCTGTCCGCGATGTGGACGATCGAGCGCGACGAGCGACCGCTGTCGGCACTCGTAGCAGCAGTCGGAGCCAATCACGGCTCCGTCTATGCAACGAGTGCCGGAAACCACCAGCAGGCAGCGCAGTACAACGCAGAGCGGCCCTTCCGCGGGCCTGACCCCTGGAGAGATCTCACCTGATCGCGCATCAGGAAGCCTCCAGGGCCGCGGAATCCCGTTCAGGGAACCGCGGCCCTTCTGTTTTGTCCGGCGCACAGCCGACATCCGACCAGCACCACCCGACAGAGAGCACGAGGACAACGTGTCATCGGTGACCGCCCCGCCCAGCCCCGTTCCGCCGTCCGCCCCACCCACCGCGCAGGACCACCCCCCGGAGGTATCCCTTATGCAGATCACCGCGTTCGACGACGCCGAGACCCTCGGCGCCCCCATCCCGTGTCGTTCGCTCGACCCCGAGGTCTTCTTCGCCGAGACCCCGGCCGACGTCGAGTACGCCAAGTCCCTCTGCGGCACCTGCCCGGTCAAGGAGTCCTGCCTGCAGGGCGCCCTGGAGCGCCGGGAGCCCTGGGGCGTCTGGGGCGGGGAGCTGTTCGTCCAGGGTGTCGTCGTCGCCCGGAAGCGGCCCCGGGGCCGTCCGCGCAAGAACGAGGTCATCGCATGATCGCCAGGAACACCCCGGCCGGCGCCCTCCGCAGGTCCGTACGGGAAGCCGCAGCGAAGACCGACCAGGCCGCCACCGCGGCACTCCACCCGTCCATCGATCCGACGTCCGACAAGCAGGCCCTGATGACTCTCACCAGCACCGAACCCGATGCCCACCGCGGCGCCGAAGCCGCGAGCAACTCCCGGAGGAACCTCCACATGCAACTCATGCCCGAAGCCCTGGCCCGTGTCCATCTGCAAGAACGCCGCCAGGAGGCGGAGCACGAACGCCTGGTGCGCGCGCTCAAGCTCCGGCACAAGGCCGAGCGGATGACCCTGCGTGCGCGCAAGGCGCTCGCCAGCGTCGTCATGCAGTAGCGCAGCGGCACCGACCGAACATCACTTCCGCACGATCACTCCGCACGTCACTTCTGCGCAGGCCCGGGACCGCACGGTTCCGGGCCTGCGGGCTGTCAGGCCTCGACCCAGTCCTCGGAGTCGGCGAAGCCGGGCAGCCACTCCAGCAGCTCGGCCCGCAGCGCCGCCTCGGCGTCCAGCTGGCAGAGCACCCCGATGGTGCTCAGTGTGACGCGGTGTATCAGCAGGTAGGACGGCGGCAGGTTGAGCTGTCGGCCCAGCGCGTAGGCGGGGGAGCGGGGATCGCCGACCCGGGCCGCCTGGGAGCGCATCCAGCTCCTGGTGAAGTGGAACCGCTCCACCGCGGCCGGCTCGATGATCGGCAGCACGTAGTCCAGCACCGCCGCCGGATCCAGCTCGATGGCCGGCTTGACGAAGCCCTCCTGCCGCAGCATCTCCAGCACGCCCGCGGCGTCGTCGGCCAGGGCCATCCGCAGGGCGCTGCCTATCGGCAGCGGCAGCCCCTCCGGGAGCCGGTCGACCGTGCCGAAGTCCAGCACGCCGAGCCGCCAGCCCTCGGCCGGGCCCTCGTCCACCAGCAGCCGGAAGTTCCCCGGGTGCGGGTCGGCGTGCAGCAGGCCGGTCCTGGCCGGGCCCGCGAACAGGAAGCGGGCCAGCAGCTGCCCGGCCCGGTCGCGCTGCTCCCGGGTGCCGTCGGCGATCACCTCGGACAGCGGGATGCCGTCCATCCACTCGGTCACCAGCACCTGGTCGCCCTGGGCCACCACGGCCGGGACCGAGATGTCCCAGTCGTCGGCGAACTCCTCGGCGTGGACCCGCTGGGACTGGGCCTCCAGAGCGTAGTCCAGCTCCTCGGTGACCCGGTTGCGCAGCTCGCTGATCAGCGGCTTCACATCGAGGCCCGGGATCAGCGGGCCGATCAGCCGGGCCACCCGGCCGAGCTGGGTCAGGTCGGAGAGCAGGGCGTCGCCCGCGCCCGGGTACTGCACCTTGACCGCCACCGCGCGTCCGTCGTGCCAGACCGCGCGGTGCACCTGGCCGATCGAGGCCGCCGCGGCGGGCTTGTCGTCGAACGACTGGAACAGCTCGCGCCAGTCCGCGCCGAGCCGCTCGGCCAGTGCGGCGTGCACCGAGACGGCGGGCATCGGCGGCGCGGCCTCCTGCAGCTTGGTCAGCGCGGCCCGGTAGGGGCCCGCGACCTCCTCCGGGAGGGCGGCCTCGAAGACCGAGAGGGCCTGGCCGAACTTCATCGCCCCGCCCTTCAGCTCGCCGAGGACCCGGAACAGCTGGTCGGCGGTGCGCTGCTGCAGTTCGGCGGAGACCACGTCGGCGGGACGGCCGCCGATCCGCTTGCCCAGGCCGAGGGTGGCGCGCCCGGCGAAGCCCAGGGGCAGAGCGGCGAGCTTGGCCGTGCGGGTCACGGCTTTACGCGGAAGATCGCTCACGCTTGCCTCCCAGTAGGCGGATCAAGGGTTGCCATCATTGTCCCCCCAGCGGCGGGCACGGGTTTCCAGCAGCAGCCGCAGTCCGGGTGGGCCTCGAGCGGGCGGCGCCGCATCGAGCCGTCCAGCATGGACACCTCGGCCCACCCGCCCAGGCTAGGGGGTGACGCGCCGTCCAGGAACATCAGGCAGTGCAGCGCGGCCAGCCCGGCCACGGTGGTGGCCAGCGCGCTGTCGCAGGCGGCGGATCCGCTGCCGGAGCGGCCCGAGCAGTGCTGCGCCAGCAGCCGGGGCCAGGCCGGGTCCTCGTCCGCGCGGTGCTGCGAGAGGCAGTTGCCGCAGGCGGAGCGGCCCGGGAGGACGAACGGGCCGACCGTGCCCAGGGTCTCCAGCACCCCGGCGTAGAGGTGCGGGACGCCGGCGTGCAGCAGCTCGCGGCTGAGCCCGGGGTCGGCCAGCAGCCCGGCGGCGTCCCCGCGCGGCGCGACCACCACCAGGTCGGGGACGCGCCGGGCGGCGGCCCCGTCGTCCGGCCGGCCGGGGGCGGCCCGGCGGACGGCAGCGCGGGCCGCGGCGGCCCTGGGCCGGCCGGTGTCGGCGATCAGCACCCCGCAGGGGGAGGTGTCCTGCTCCAGCACGCTGCCGCTGTCGACCACCTCGACCAGGCCCACCCCGGAGGCGGCGAGCACCGCGGCGATGGCGCCACCGACCCGGCCGCCGCCGCGGACCCGGACCCTGGCCCTGCGTCTGGCCAGCAGCAGTTCGGGCCCGCGGCCGGGCTCCGGGTGGGCCAGCGAGAGCGCGGCCAGATCCGGGCCGAGCCGGGCCAGCTCGGCCGGGGGCAGTTCCAGCAGCGGTCGCCGGGCGTCGGCGTCGTCGAGGGCGCCGACCCGCTCCAGCCGTTCCAGCAGCAGGCCGACCCGCTCGGCGGGGAGGTCGAGACCGGCCGCGGCGGCGGTCAGCGCGGGCAGCTCCCTGGTCCCGTCGAGCAGGTCGAGGAAGGCGGCGTCGGCCGGTTCCGCGGACTCGACCACCGCGGCGTGCGCCCGGCCCACGCCGAACTGGAGCGTGTGCCGGTCACGCCAGGCCCGGCGCAGGGCCGGCTTCAGACAGGGGCGCATGGGGTCTCCTTCACGGTGCCTGGACCGAGCATGCACCCCGGGGCTCGCGGGCCCGGAAAGTTATCCACAGGCTGGGGGTAGTAGTCATACGAACGCCGGGGGAGTGGCTCATATCTCTGCCCGGCTTGCCCGAAGATATCCCCATTTCCTGGCCCAGAACCGGGCGTTGGGAGATTTCAATTCAGCCAGGAGGCAGGACTTCTGTCACCGCCAGCAGGTAACGTCTGGCGCGTGGCAGCAGGACAGGATTCCCGTCCCTCTGTTCCGCGTCAGCACGCCCCGGACCCATCCGGAACGGCTGCCGCGGCGCAGGCCGTCGAGGTGCGCCGCAGCGCCCGCCGCAGTCGTACCGTCTCCGCCTACCGCGAGGGCGACCGCACCGTCGTGCTGATCCCGGCCCGGATGTCCGCGGCCGAGGAGAAGCGCTGGGTGGCGCAGATGCTGGACAAGCTCGCGGCGCAGGAGAGCAGGCAGATCCTCGGCGACGACGCCCTGGTGGCCAGGGCCGCCGAGCTCTCCACCCGGTACCTGGACGGCCGGGCGGTCCCGGCCAGCGTCCGCTGGGTCACCAACCAGAACACCCGCTGGGGCTCCTGCACCCCGGTCGAGGGCACCATCCGGCTCTCCCACCGGCTCCAGGGCATGCCCGAGTACGTGGTCGACTACGTGCTGCTGCACGAGCTGGCGCACCTGCTGGTGGCCGACCACGGCCCGCGGTTCTGGGCGCTGCTCGACCCGTACCCGCGCACCGAGCGGGCCCGCGGGTACCTGGAGGGCGTGGTCGCGGCGGCCCGGCTGCCGCATGTGCCGGGCCCGCGGACCGAGGCCGAGCCGGAGAGCCTCGGCGACTGCGGCTAGGTCTGCTCTGGTCTGGTCCGTGGGCGGGAGAGCGGGCGGCCCGGGTCAGCCCAGCAGCTTGCGGGCCCTGGCGACCAGCGTCCTGACCGAGGCGTCGGTCGGCGTGGGCAGCGCGTCGTAGCCGAACCAGCGCAGGTCGAGCGACTCCTCGCTGATCCGCTCCACCGCGTCGGCCGGGGCCAGCGCCAGGTACTGGACGTCCAGATGGGTGTTCTCCGGCTGGTCCCGGCCGGCGCAGCGGACCGCGTGCCGGTCCAGCTTCACCGGCGCCGGGGCCTCGGCCGGATACAGCAGCAGCCCCTGGTCGATCCCGGACTCCTCGGTGCCCTCGCGCAGCGCGGCGGCGGCCAGCGAGGCGTCCCCCGGCTCGCAGTGGCCGCCGAGCTGCAGCCACAGGCCCACCTTGGGGTGCAGCGTCAGCAGCACCCGCCCCCGTTCGACGTCCACCACCAGCGCGCTCGCGGTGATGTGCGCCGGGTGGCAGGAGCGCCACACGCCGTCGGGGCGTGCGGCCAGGTGGTCGAGGTAGTCCCGCCGGAGCAGGTCCTCCTCGGCGTCGGGGGCGACCCACTCCTGGAGCGTGCGGACCACGTCCGCGTGCAGCAGGCCATCGTCGGGCGGAAGGCTCACGCCTTGCCCTCGTCATCGCCGTCGGAGTCACCGGAGCTGTCGGTCCCGTCGGAACCACCGGCGCCGTCGGCACTGTCGGCTTCGCCGGGCTTCGCCGGCGGATCAGCGACCGGGCCGCTGCCCGCCGCCGCGGCGCGGCCCAGCATCTCGTCCAGCTTGGAGAAGTCGATCTTCTCCCCGTCGTCGTCCGCGACCGCGTCCCCGCTGTGCACGAAGCCGTCCGGGTCGTCCAGGTCCTTGGCGGTGGGCAGCATGTCCGGGTGCTCCCACAGGGCGTCGCGCCCGTCGGTGCCGCGGGCGTCGCCGAGCGAGGCCCACAGCCGGGAGGCGTCCCGCAGCCGGCGCGGGCGCAGTTCCAGGCCGACCAGGGTGGCGAAGGTCTGCTCGGCCGGGCCGCCGGAGGCCCGGCGGCGGCGCAGCGTCTCGCGCAGCGCCGGGGCGTGCGGCAGGTGCGGGGCCGCCGCGGCGTGCACCACCGCGTCCACCCAGCCCTCGACCAGGGCCAGCGCGGTCTCCAGCCGGGCCAGCGCGGCCTTCTGCTCGGGGGTGTCCTCGGGCTGGAACAGGCCGCCGGACATCGCCTCCTGCATCGACTCCGGGTTGCCGGGGTCGATCTGGCCGATCAGGTCCTCCAGCCGGGAGGTGTCGACCTTGATGCCCCGGGCGTAGGCCTCGACCGCGCCGAAGAGGTGCTGCCGCAGCCACGGCACATGGGCGAACAGCCGCTGGTGCGCGGCCTCGCGCAGGGCCAGGTAGAGTCGGACCTCGTCGGCCGGGACGGACAGGCCCTCGCCGAAGGCGTCGATGTTCTGCGGCAGCAGCGCGGCCTTGCCGGCCGGGCCGAGCGGCAGCCCGACGTCGGTGGAGCCGACCACCTCGGCGGCCAGTGCGCCCAGCGCCTGCCCGATCTGGGTGCCGAACATCGCGCCGCCCATGCTGCGCATCACCCCGAGCAGCGGGCCCGCCATGGCCTGCATCTCCTCGGGAACCACGCCGCCCATCGCCCCGGCCACCCGCTCGGCCACCGGGTCCACCAGCTCCTTCCAGGCGGGGAGAGTGGCCTCGATCCACTCGGCCCGGCTCCAGGCGACCGCGCTGTTGGCGCCGACCGGGAGCGAGGTGGCGGAATCAAGCCAGAGATCGGCCAGTCGGACCGCCTCGGCCACGGCGGTCCGTTCGGACTCACCTACCGAACGGTCCTTCGAGCCGTCCTCGGCGGGCTGCACCACGGCCTGCCGGGCGAGGTCCTTGGCCAGCTCCCAGTTGACCGGGCCGCCGTCGAACGACAGCATCTGGCCGAGCTGCTGGAACGCGGCCCCGATGTCGCCCGGGTTCATGGCGCCGAACAGGCCTTCGAGCGGATTCCCCGAGCCGCCGGACCCGGGCATGCCGGGCAGGTTGCCGAAGCCGAAGTTGAACGGGTTGGACGGGCCGCCCGATCCCGGGGTCCCCGAGCCGGAGCCCGAGCCCGTACCGTCGGCCTTGTCGCCCTCCTTGCCGTCCTCGGGTTCCTCGGGGGGCACACCGAAGCCGAAGGGGAAGTCGTTCACGAGTTGCCTCGATCTCGTCGGCCGTCGCTCCGAGCGGCGGGGGGAAGTACGTCCGGGGGCTCGCCTCGGGCAGGATGGTCGATACGTGACACGTGCGTGCGCATCACACGTACGCATCAAAATTAACCGTGAAGGAGAGCCGGTGAGTTCCCCACCTTCGCACGTTCGCTCTGGGCTGACCGCTGAGCAGGGCGGTCCGGAGGCCGCGGAGGAGGTCGCCCCCGGTCCCGAGGAGGCGGCGGCCCCCGCGGCAGCCGGTCCCGAGTACGACGGGCCGCCGCTGGTGGTGGCGGTGACCGGCGCCGCCTCCGGTGTCGGCGCGCTGCTCGCGGCCCGGCTGGCCGGCTCGTCCGCGGTGAAGCGGGTGCTGGCGATCGACGAGCGCCGGGGCGACGTCCCCGGCGTGCAGTGGCGAGTGCTGGACGTCCGCGACCCGGCCGTGGCCGAGCGCCTCACCGGGGTGGACGTGGTGGTGCACCTCGCCCTCGACCTGGGCATGGACACCGACCCCAAGGCCCGCAGCGCCTACAACGTGCGCGGGACCCAGACCGTGCTCACCGCCGCCGCGGCGGCCGGGGTGCACCGGGTGGTGCTGTGCACCTCGGCGATGGTCTACGGCGCGCTGGACGACAACGAGATCCCGCTGGCCGAGGACGCGCCGCTGCGCGCGACCGAGGAGGCCTCCCTGGTCGGCGACCTGCTGGAGATCGAACGGCTGGGCCGGCGCGCCCCGATGGCGCACCCCGGCCTCTCGGTCACCGTGCTGCGCCCGGCCGTGGTGGTGGGGCCCGCCGTCGACACCGTGCTGACCCGGCACTTCGAGGCGCCCCGGCTGCTGGTGGTGGCCGGTTCGCGGCCCTGCTGGCAGTTCTGCCACGTCGAGGACCTGGCCACGGCGCTGGAGTACGCGGCGCTCGGCCTGGTCGAGGGCGAGGTCACGGTGGGCTGCGACGGCTGGCTGGAGCAGGAGGAGGTGGAGGAGATCACCGGCATCCGCCGGATGGAGCTGCCCGCCTCGCTCGCCCTGGGCACCGCCGCCCGGCTGCACCGGCTCGGGCTGACCCCGGCCCCGGCCGGGGACCTGGCGTACACCATGTTCCCGTGGGTGGTCTCCGGCAGCCGGCTGCACGAGGCCGGCTGGCGTCCGGTGCACACCAACGAGGAGGTGCTGGGCGAGCTGCTGGCCCAGGTCTCCGGCAACCACGCGGTGGCCGGACGCCGCCTCGGCGGCAAGGACGCGGCGACCACGCTGGGCGCGGCCGGCGCCACGGTGGCCCTGGTCGGCACGGCGGCGCTGGTGCGCCGGGCCCGCAAGCGCAGGCGGATCTGACCGGCCGTCGGCTCCCCCGGGGGCCCGGCAGCGGGCTCGTCAGCGGCCCGGAGGTGGAATGTTATGTCCGCGATACGAAAGCGGGGACGGATCCGCCGTCGCCGTGGGCGATGATGGACCCATGAAGGACGCCGACGACCCGATCCGCCTGCTGGCGCTGCGCGAGACCCCGCTCTCCCTGGACGAGGTGCACGCCGCCGTCGGCGACACCCACGCCGGGGGGACGGTCGTCTTCGTCGGCACCGTGCGGGACCACGACGGCGGCAAGGCCGTCACCGCTCTGGAGTACAGCGCCCATCCCACCGCCGAGAGCGAGCTGCGCCGGGTGGCCGAGAAGGTCGTTGCCGACTTCCCGGTGACCGCGCTGGCCGCGGTGCACCGGGTGGGCGAACTGCGGGTGACCGACGCCGCGGTGATCGTCGCGGTGTCCTGCGCGCACCGGGGCGAGGCCTTCGAGGCCTGCCGCAGGCTGATCGACGACCTCAAGCACACGGTGCCGATCTGGAAGCACCAGCGGTTCGCCGACGGCGAGGAGGAGTGGGTCGCCTCCTGCTGAGCGGCCGGCCGGAGTCCGGCTCGCGTCCGGTCCGGTCGGGGGCCCGGGAGGCGTGACCCGAACGGCTCTGTGATCGTTGTCCCTATGGGCGGATAGTCTGCTCATAGCCGCGACGAGCAGGAGTGACGAACATGAGTGTGCTCGCCTGGTGGGCCATCCCCGCGGTGGCCGGTGTGTGCGCGGCGGTCTGGGCCGCCTGGTCGACCCGGACCAGGACGACGGGTGACAACGACTCACTCGCCGGTCACCAGCGCTTCCGTGAGGCGATGGAGCGGACGAGCGGCCCGAAGCAGTAGTCCGGCGGGCGGAGCGCCGATCACGTCCCGTACTGTCGTGCCATGCCACGGCGCTCCGCGACGATGCTCGCCTCCACGATCCTGCTCATAGCGCTGTTCCTCGCGACCGCGTTGATCAAGGTGCCCTACTCGGAGATGAGCCCGGGGCCGACCTACAACACGCTCGGTGACCAGAACGGCAAGCCGGTGATCACCATCAGCGGCCGGACCACCTACCCGACCACCGGAAACCTCAACATGACCACGGTCGAGGTGACCAGCGCGGACTACGAGCTCAACCTGGTCGAGGCGGTCACCGGCTGGCTCCGGCACGACGCGGCGGTGATCCCGCACGCCAACCTCTACCCGGACAACCAGACCGAGCAGCAGGCGGAGCAGCAGAACGCCGAGGACTTCACCGCCTCCCAGGACAGCGCCAAGGCCGCCGCGCTGAAGCAGCTGGGCATCCCGGTGGGCACCGAGGTGGTCGTCTCCGCGGTGGTGGCCGGCAGCCCTTCGGTCGGCAAGCTGCACGCCGGTGACGTGATCGTGGCGGTGGACGGCGCCAAGGTCACCGACCCGAGCCAGGTGGCCGTCCTGGTCACCAAGCACCAGCCGGGCCAGGACGTGGTGTTCACCGTGCTCCCGCCCGGCAAGGACGGGAAGAACGGCACCACCGGCGGCGCCCCGCAGCAGGTCACGGTGACCACGGCGAAGAACCCGGACACCGGCAAGGCCATGGTCGGGATCCAGCCGGGGACCGAGCACACCTTCCCGTTCTCGATCGACATCAACCTGGGCGACGTCGGCGGCCCCAGCGCCGGGCTGATGTTCTCGCTCGGCATCGTCGACAAGCTCCAGTCGACCGACCTGACCGACGGGAAGTTCGTGGCCGGCACCGGCACCATCGACGACACCGGCAAGGTCGGTCCGATCGGCGGCATCTCGATGAAGGTCATCGCCGCGCGCAAGGCCGGGGCCCAGTACTTCTTCACCCCGTCGGACAACTGCGCCGAGGCCGCGAACGGGACGCCGAGCGGGCTGCGGCTGATCAAGGTGGACACCCTGGCCCAGGCCGTGAACGACCTGGCCGACATCCGTTCGGGGAACACCGCGGCGCTGCCCAGCTGCGCCAAGTAGGCAGCGGGAGCAGCGCCGCGGGGGGTCAGGCGAAGGCGCGGTCAGGCGAAGGTGGTGAGCAGCGCCTCGGCCAGCCCCGGCACCAGCGCGGGGCCGGTCAGCACCTCGCGGGGGGAGTCCTTCTGCCGCAGCCGCAGCGCGGTCTCCTTCGTCCCGTCCCGCAGCACGGCCACGGTCATCCGGACCTCCTGCCGTTCGGGGTGCTCGGCGACCCACGTGGTCAGCTCCCGCTCCGAGGCGCCCTCGGGCAGCTTCGCCTCGGCCGTCGGCGGCAGGATCAGCCGCTCGACCACCAGGGCGCAGCCCGCGACCGCGTCCGGCCAGGCGATGGTGCCGAGGAAGGTGTCCAGCGGGGTGCCCTTGGGCACCTCGTCCTGCTCGATCGGGGTGAACTCGTTCCCGGCGCCGGGCTCCAGGCCCAACTGGCGGGCCAGGCCCGGCTCGCTCTTCAGCAGCGCGGCGGTGTCCACCAGGGCGAACAGGCGTGCGGGCTGGTCCCAGCCGAGGCCGGAGGCGTACTCGTCGATTTCGAGGACGGCGCGGGTGATCGGGCGGGCGGCAGGAGGAAGGCTCTCCTGAAGGGGTTCGGACATGGCATCCATCCTCACATGTCCACGGACCGGAACTCTCCGTGGACGGGAACTCGGAGGCGGCCGAATCAAGTTGCATCTGAGGGGAACCGGCCTCGGGGCTCCCGTGGATGAGAACCGGGTCGAGACCCCCAGTCCTTGAGGTGCGTGCGGTGGTATTCCAGATGCCGGATCGCGGCGGTTCCCGGCCGTCCCGCGGGCCACGCCTGCGCACCGCTCTGCCCTACCGCGGAGGCGTCCTGGTGCGGACCGCCCTGGTCGCGGTGCTGCTGGCCGGGCTCTTCGCCACTGCCACGGCGGTGTGGGCGGACCGGCTCTGGTACGACTCGGTCGGCTACGGCGGGGTGTGGAGCACCGTGCTCAGCACCCGGGCGCTGCTGTTCCTGGCCTTCGGGCTGGCCACCTCGCTGCTGGTGGGCGTCAACTGCTGGCTGGCGTACCGGCTGCGGGCGCCGCTCAGCGCGATGTCCGAGGAGCAGCGCAGCCTGGAGCGCTACCGCTGGGCGGTCGACCGGCACCGCGGCCGGGTCCTGGCGCTGGCCGCGCTGGTGCCCGGCCTGGTCGCGGGCGCGGCGGCCAGCGACGACTGGCGGACCTGGCTCGCCTACGACCACGGCACCCGCTTCGGCACGGTCGACCCGCAGTTCCACCGGGACCTCTCCTTCTACGTCTTCACCCTGCCCTGGTACCGCTGCCTGCTGGGCTTCGGGCTCACCGTGCTGGTGGCCACCCTGGCGATCACCGCGCTGGTGCACTACCTCTACGGCAGCATCCAGGCGCAGGCCAGGGGCCGCCGCTTTTCCGGCGCGGCGCAGGCCCACCTCGGGGTGCTGCTGGGCCTGTTCACCGCGCTCAAGGCGGTGGCCTACTGGCTGGACCGCTACGCGCTGGAGCTGAAGGACGGCAGCCTCGGCCCGGTGCGCGGCTGGACCGGGCTGGACTTCACCGACGCCACGGCGGGGCTGCCGGGCCGGGCCATCCTCTGCTGCGCGGCGCTGATCTGCGCGGTGCTGTTCCTGCTGACGCCGCTGCGCCGGAGCTGGACCGTGCCGATGATCGGGCTGGGGCTGATGGCGTTGTCGTCGGTCCTGGTCGGCACGGTGTACCCGGCGCTGGTGCAGCAGTTCCAGGTCAGGGCGGACCAGAAGGCCAAGGAGCAGCCCTACCTGCAGCGCAACATCACCGCGACCAGGGACGCCTTCGGCATCGCCGCGGCCGGGGTGACCGCCTACCCGGCGGCCGGCGCGAGCGGGACGGGTAACGGGGGCGGGACCACCGGCGGGGACGGGACGACCGGCGGCGCCGGGTCCGCCGCGGCCCCGCACAGCGACGCGGCCAAGGCGTCCGGGTCGGCCCGGGTGCCGTCCGCCGCCTCCGCCACCGCCGCGCTGGGCGGCCTGCGGCTGCCCGCCCCGGCCGCCGCCGCGCCCGCCCCGGCGGACGCGCCGGGGGCCCGGGTGCTGGCCGTGGCGCCCTGGCTCAGCGTGGACGGCGACCCGTACCCGGTCACCGTCGGCGGGCGCAAGGAGTGGGTCGTGGACGGCTACACCACCAGCGACGACTACCCCTACGCGGCGCGCGCCACGCTGGGCTCCGGCGGGTCCGGGGTCCGGGTCAACTACGTCAGGGACGCGGTCAAGGCCACCGTGGACGCCAAGACCGGCGCGGTCACCCTCTACCAGTGGGACCGCACCGACCCGGTGCTCAGCACCTGGATGAAGGCCTTCCCCGGGACGGTCCGCCCGTACGCCGAGATCGGCGCTGACCTGAAGTCCGAACTGCGCTACCCCGAGGACCTGTTCACGACGCAGCAGCGGATGCTGGCCGACTACCACGTCACCGACGCCGCCTCCTTCTACGACGGCGGCGACGCCTGGCAGGTCCCGGCCGACCCGGCCGGCGGCGGGGGCGCCCAGCCGCCGGCCTACCTCTCGCTGCCCGAGCCGGGCCGGCCGACCGACTCCACCGCGCTGACCGGGGCCTTCGTCACCGGCAGCGGGAAGAAGGAGCTGGCCGCGCTGATCTCGGCGGACCCGCACGGCACCCTCCGGGTGCTCGACCTGGCCCCGGGGACGAGCACCCCGGGCCCCGCGGCGGCGCAGGCGGCCTTCGGCGCCGACCCGCTGGTGGGAACGCAGTTGGCGCTGCTGCGGGGGAGCAGCGGCTCGTCCCTGAGCTACGGCGGGCTGGTGGCGCTGCCGGTCGGCGGCGGGGTGCTCTACACCGAGGCGGTCTACCTGGGCCGCCCGACCGGGGCACGGCCGGTGCCGGAGAAGGTGCTGGCGATGTTCGGCAGCCGCACGGCCATCGCCTCCGACCTGCCGACCGCCCTGTCCGAGGTCCTGGTCGGCGCCGGGTCGGGGAGCAGCGGCCTGGACGCCAGTCTCAGCGCGGCCCGGCAGGCATACCAGGACGGCGTGGCCGACCTCGGTCGCGGCGACACCGCCGCCTACCGGGCCGACCGGGAGCGGCTGGCGGCGGCGCTGGGCGCGGCCCTCGGAGCCGTACCGGCCAACTGATTTGCACGGTCCGCCGTTTCTGATCTACAGTGAGGACACAACGACGCGGGGTGGAGCAGCTCGGTAGCTCGCTGGGCTCATAACCCAGAGGTCGCAGGTTCAAATCCTGTCCCCGCTACTCCTTGTCGGAAGGCCCGGTGCAATCGCACCGGGCCTTCCGCGTGCGTGTCCTCCGCAGGTTTCCCGGTGCCAGTGGGGAGACTGTGACTCAGGGAGCTTGCTCCGCAAGGTTGATGTGTCGCGAAATCGACAAAGCGCTGAAGTAACCCCCAGCGCTGGGGTATACCAGGTGTACGCGGGTTGCGGGTGATGCGACGATGAACCCCATGGGGGACGGTGCGGGGCCGAGAAGCGGCCCGGAGCTCCGATGCGTGGCAGGGACGCCCAGTAGCCCGGCGGACGCAGGAGTCGACATGTCGGTAGTCGCTGGAGGAGTGGCGGGCGTCGATCAGGACGACCCGCAGAAGGGACGGCTGCCGCTGCAGCGCGTCCCGAACGAGGGCGCGGCAGCGGTCGGCGCCCCGGACGACGCTGACCTCGACCGGACCCCCGATCCGGCGACGGACCCCGCGGCCGGGACGCACCCCGGGGCCAGGCCAGGCCCGGCCGACCCAGACGTCAGCGACCCCGTCGACAGCGGGGCCGATGGCGCCGACGCCGACGACGCGCCGGTGTTCCGCAGCTTCGAGTCCGCCCTGGAGGCGCAGGAGGAAGCCGCCCTGGAGGCGCGCTACCGGCTCGCCGCCGAGGAGGACCCGGCCGCGGGCAGCCTGCTCGGCGCGCTGCTGCTGCGCCGCGGCGACCTGGACGACGCCGAGCCGTACCTGCGCCGCGCCGCCGCGTCCGGGATCCGGGCCGGCGCCAACAACCTCGGCGTGCTGCTGCACCAGCGCGGCCACCGCGAGGAGGCCGCCCAGTGGTGGCGCACCGCGGCGGTCGCCGGGAGCGCGCCCGCCGCGCACGCCCTCGGGCTGCACCTGCGCGACCACGGCGACGAGCCCGGCTCCGAGTACTGGCTGCACCAGGCCGCCGAGCAGGGCCACACCGGGGGCGCGTACGCCCTGGCCGACCTGCTGGAGCACCGCCGCGACACGGTCGGCGCGGTGCGCTGGTTCCGCACCGCCGCCGAGGCGGGCCACCGGGAGGCCGCCTACCGGCTCGGACGGCTCAGGGAGGCCGCGCACGACGGCCAGGCCGCCGAGCCCTGGTACCACCAGGCGGCGGCCCGCGGCCACGCCCGCGCCGCGCTGCGCCTCGGCGTCCAGCTGGAGCGCCGTGGCGACCGCGACGGCGCCGCCCGCTGGTACCGGCAGTCCGCGCAGGGCGGGGAGCCGCGCGCGGCCTGCGCGCTCGGTTTCCTGCTGCGGGACGGCGGCGACGAGGTCGGCGCGGCCGACTGGTGGCGCGAGGCCGCCGACGCGGGCGACGGCAACGCCGCCAACGCGCTGGGCGCGCTGCACAGTTCCTGGGGCGAGACCGAGATGGCCGAGCAGTGGTACCGCACCGCGCTGGAGGCCGGGGACCACAACGGCGCCTTCAACCTGGGCCTGCTCTGCGCGGCGGAGGGCCGCGAGGCGCAGGCCGAGCAGTGGTACCGGCGCGCCGCCTACGCCGGGCACCGGGAGGCCAGCAACGCGCTCGCGGTGCTGCTGCTCCAGCGCGGGGACACCCCCGGCGCCGAGCCGTGGTTCTCCAAGGCCGCCGAGGCCGGCAGCGTGGACGCCGCCTTCAACCTGGGCATCCTGCACGCCGGACGCGGCGAGCAGCACGACGCCCAGGAGTGGTACGCCCGCGCGGCCGGGCAGGGCCACGCCGAGGCGGCACTGCAGCTCGCGGTCGCCAAGGAGCGCCGCGGCGACACCGACGCCGCCGCGGTGCGCTACCGCCAGGCCGCCGAACGCGGCTCCGCCGAGGCGGCGTTCCGGCTCGCCGTGCTGCTGGAGCGCGGCGGCGAGGAGCGCGACTCGGAGGACGTCGACCGCTGGTACGGGGTCGCCGCCGAGGCCGGGCACAACCGGGCCCAGGTCCGGGTCGGGGTGCGGGCGGCCGAGCGCGGCGACACCAGGACCGCGGAGGTCTGGTACCGCAGGGCCGCCGAGGGCGGCAGCCGCAGCGCGGCCTTCAACCTCGGGCTGCTGCTGGCCCGCGAGGGCGGCGAGGCCGAGGCGGTGCTCTGGTACACCAGGGCCGCGGACGCCGGGCACGGGCGTGCGGCGCTGCGGCTGGGCCTGCTCTCGGCCCGGCACGGGGATCTGACGACGGCTCGGAACTGGTGCGAGCGCGCGGCCGCGTACGGGCCGGGGGGCGTGACCGAACGCGCGGTGCGCCTGCTGGAGGCGCTGCGCGCCGACCTCAGCGCCTAGCGCTCGGCAAGGAGCCGCTCAGACGGTGGCGGGCGCGCAGTCCGGGCAGAGGCCGCGGTAGGTGACCTCGACCGCCGCGATGGTGAAGCCGAAACGTTCCGTCGCGGGCAGCGCCGCGATCGGGTCGTCGGTCGGGTGGACGTCCCTGATCGCGCCGCAGGACGAGCAGACCAGGTGCTGGTGCGCGTGGTGCGCGTTGGGGTCGTAGCGCTTGGCCCGGCCGTCGGTGCTGACCTCCAGCACCTCGCCGAGGGTCACCAGCTCGCCGAGCGTGTTGTAGACCGTCGCCCGGCTGATCTCCGGGAGCAGCTCCACCGCGCGGGCGTGGATCTCGTCGGCGGTGAAGTGGACGTGGTCCCCGTCGAGCACCTGGGCCACGACCCGGCGCTGCGCGGTCAGCCGCCAGCCCCGGCCACGGAGTCGTTCCAGCAGGTCACTCATGGAAGGGAGGGTACCCGACGGGGAGCGGGTGCAGACAGGAGCCGTGCTCAGACCTCGCTGCCGACCGTCTCCGGCAGATCCTCGAAACGCGCGGCGGCCCGCTTCTCGGCCCGGTGCTTGAGCAGCAGCAGCCCGGCCGCCGCGACCACGATCACCCCGACGAAGATCCAGCTGGCCACGCTGGCGTAGTGCTCCACCCGGTGCCAGCTCGCCCCGGCGAAGTAGCCGAGCAGCACGAAGCCGGTGGCCCAGACCGCCCCGCCGAACACGTTCCAGCCGAGGAAGGTGCGGTAGCGCATCTCGGACACCCCGCACAGCCCCGGCACCAGCGCCCGCAGCGCGGCGGCGAAGCGCCCGGCGAAGACCGCCCGGCCGCCCAGCCGCTGGATCAGGTCCTTGCTCTGCCGGACGTGCGCGGGCTTGATCAGCCGGCTCGGAAGCCGGCCGAGCAGGCGGTCGCCCCAGCGCTTGCCGACCGCGTAGCCGACGCTGTCGCCGATCACCGCCCCGGCGACCGCCGTCACGATCACCGCCCACAGCTGGTTGGTTCCGTTGTAGGCGGTCACCCCGCCGATCACCACGGCGGTCTCGCCGGGGATCAGGAAGCCGAGGAAGACCGAGGACTCCAGCGCGGGCAGCAGGAACACCGCGAGCAGCACCAGAGTGCCGTTGAGCGCCAGCAGATGGTCGCTGATCCAGGACACCGGTGAATCTCCTCGGACAGTCGGGTGCGGGGTTTTGGTAAAGGGACGTTCAAACCGTACCCGCCCAACGCACATGCCCCGCCCGAGGGTTCCTTCAGCCCAGCCGTTGCAGCAGTTCGCCGTGCAGCAGGCCGTTGGACGCGGCGGCGTCCCCGCTGTGGACGCCGGGGACGCCGTCCAGGCCGGTGAAGCGCCCGCCCGCCTCCTCGACGATCACGCAGGCCGCGGCCATGTCCCAGATGCTCAGCTCGGGTTCGGCGCAGATGTCCACCGAGCCCTCGGCGACCATCATGTAGGGCCAGAAGTCGCCGTACGCGCGGGTCCGCCAGACCTCGCGGGAGAGGTCAAGGAAGGCCGGCAGCCGGTCCCGGGCTTCCCACCCGGTCAGCGAGGAGTAGGCGAAGGAGGCGTCGCCCAGCTGGGAGACGTCGGAGACCTGGATCCGGTTCGCCTTGGTCAGCCCGCGCCCGGTGAACGCGCCGGTGCCCTTGGCGGCCCACCAGCGGCGGCCCAGCGCCGGGGCGGAGACCATGCCGACCACCGGCTGCTCGCCGCCGGGGCCCAGCTCCATCAGCGCGATCAGGGTGGCCCAGACCGGGACGCCGCGGATGTAGTTCTTGGTGCCGTCGATCGGGTCGATCACCCAGCGCCGCGGGCCGTGCCCGGTGGCGCCGAACTCCTCGCCCATCACCGCGTCCCGGGGCCGGGCCCGCTTGAGGTCGTTGCGCAGCAGGTCCTCGACGGCCTTGTCCGCGTCGCTGACCGGGGTGAGGTCCGGTTTGGTGTCGATCTTCAGATCGAGCGCCTTGAAGCGGTCCAGCGTCACCGAGTCCGCGTGGTCGGCGAGGACGTGGGCGAGGCGGAGATCGTCGTGGTAGTCGGCCATGTGCTGCACAGTAACGATCAGAAGCAGGCGGGGCCAACGTTCTAGGCTGTGCCCCATGGCGGACGGCGCGGGTGTGGACGATCGGGAACTGGTCACCTGGTGGGGCCTGGTGGTCGAGGCGTACGGCCGGACCACGCCGTTGCTCCAGGTGGGACCGGTCGGCGGGGTGGACCTGCCGGGGCCCTGGTTCGAGGTGCTGCTACGGCTGCTGCGCACCCCGGGCGGACAGTTGACGATGAGCCAGTTGGCCCACGAGGTGGCGCTGACCAGCGGCGGCTTCACCAAGCTGGCGGACCGGATGGTGGGCGCCGGGCTGATCGAGCGGCAGGCCTCGGTCGAGGACCGCAGGGTGAGCCACGCGGTGCTGACGGCCGAGGGCCGCCGGATCGCGGAGGAGGCGCAGCGCCTGCACGTCGCCAGGCTGCGGGAGCACTTCCTGGGCCCGCTGGGGGAGGAACGCGCGGGTCAGCTCGCCGCGCTGATGCGGCTCCTGCGGGACGCCAACACCCGGCCGGTCAGTGGGTCGAGCCACTGAGCTGCAGACCGATCACACCGATCAGCACCAGGCTGATGGAGACGATCTTCAGCACCGACACCGTGTCACCCAGCCAGACCATCCCGTAGACCGCCGTCCCGGCCGCGCCGATCCCGGTCCAGACCGCGTAGGCCGGGCCGACGTGCAGTGACTTCAGCGCGGTGGACAGCAGCGCGAAGCTGCCGATGCCGAACAGCGCGAAGCCGACGCTGGGCCAGAGCCGGGAGAAGTTCTCGCTCAGCTTCAGGCACACGGCGAAACCGGTCTCCAGCAGTCCGGCGACGATCACCAGGAACCAGGCCACGGGTCCTCCACGGGGTCAGTCCACCCATCCTGGGACAGGGGCGGCGGATGTGCGAGTCCTCAGTCGCCCTCGCGGGACTCCTTGGTGGACAGCAGCCGGCGCAGCGAGTAGAGCCGGGCCGGGTCGGCACGGCCGTCGGCGACCCAGGCGTCCAGGGCGCAGTCGGGCTCGTCGTGGCTGCAGGCGCGGGGGCAGCCCTCGGTGCCGGGGACCAGGTCGGGGAAGGCCAGCACCACCCGGCCGGGCTCGATGTGGGACAGCCCGAAGGAGCGGAAGCCGGGGGTGTCGATCACCCAGCCGGGCTCGGTCCCCCTGGCGGCCTCCGGGGCGGGCGGCAGCCGCAGCGCCAGCGCCGAGACGGTGGTGTGCCGGCCCCGGCCGGTGACCGCGTTGACATGGCCCGTGGTCCGCTGGTGCTCCGGCACCAGGGCGTTGACCAGGGTGGTCTTGCCGACCCCGGAGTGCCCGATGAAGACCGTGGACAGCCCGCGCAGGTGCTCGCGGACCCGTTCGGCCCCTTCGCCGGCCAGGTCGTCCCTGCGGGTGACCACGTGCTCCACGCCCAGCGGCGCGTAGATGTCCAGCAGCGGCCCGGGGGCGGCCAGGTCGGACTTGGTGAGCACCAGCAGCGGGCTCAGCCCGGCGTCGTAGGCGGCGACCAGGCAGCGGTCGATCAGCCGGGCCCGCGGCTCCGGGTCGGCCAGCGCGATCACGATGGCCAGCTTGTCGGCGTTGGCGACCACGATCCGCTCGTACGGGTCGTCGTCGTCCGCGGTGCGGCGCAGCACCGACACCCGTTCCTCCACCCGGACGATCCGGGCCAGCACGCCCGGCTCCCCGGAGAGGTCGCCGACCAGGCCGACCCGGTCGCCGACCACCACGCCCTTGCGGCCCAGCTCACGGGCCTTCATCGCGGAGATCTCGCGCTCGCGCCTGGTCCCGGCCTCGACCAGGCAGGTGTAGCGGCCCCGGTCGACGGTCAGCACCATGCCCTCGGCGGCGTCCTCGTGGGTCGGCCTGGTCCTGGTCCGCGGGCGGGAGCCCTTGCGGGACGGACGGGCCCGGATGTCGTCCTCGTCGGAGTCGCTGTCGTAGCGGCGCATCGCGGGGACCGTCAGCCCTTCGCCGGGGTCAGCATGGAGTCCCAGAGGCCGGTGAAGCCGGGCAGGGTCTTCGCGGTGGTCTGCACGTTCTCCACCCGGACGCCCGGCACGGCCAGCCCGATCACGGCCGCGGCGGTGGCCAGCCGGTGGTCCTCGTAGGTGTGGAAGACGCCGCCGCGCAGCGGGCGCGGGTTGATCCGCAGCCCGTCCGCGGTCTCGGTGACGTCGCCGCCGAGGCCGTTCAGCTCGTCGGCCAGTGCCTTCAGCCGGTCGGTCTCGTGCAGCCGCAGGTGGGCGATGCCGCTGAGCCGGGACGGGGAGTCGGCCAGGGCCGCGACCGCGGCGATCACCGGGGCCAGTTCGCCGACCTCGTGCAGGTCCGCGTCCAGGCCGTGCACCCGGCCGCCGCCGGTGAAGCGCAGCCCGTCCGGGGTGTGCTCGCACCGGCCGCCCATCCGGGTGAACAGGTCGCGCAGCTGGTCGCCGGGCTGGCTGGTGCGCTCGGGCCAGTCGCGGACGGTCACCGTGCCCGCCGTGACCAGGGCCGCGGCCAGGAACGGGGCGGCGTTGGAGAGGTCCGGCTCGACCACCACGTCGCGGCCCAGCAGCGCGCCGGGGCTGACCCGCCAGACGTCCGGCTCGCCGCCGTCCTCGGGCGCGTCCACCTGCGCCCCGGCGGCGCGCAGCATCTCCACCGTCATCCGGATGTGCGGCAGCGAGGGCACCGGGTCGCCGCAGTGGCGCACCTCGACCCCCTGCTGGAACCGCGGCCCGGACAGCAGCAGCGCGCTGACGAACTGCGAGGACGAGGACGCGTCCACGGTGACCGTGCCGCCGACCAGTCCGCCGGTGCCGTGCACGGTGAGCGGCAGCGCCCCGCGCCCCTCGTCCTCTATCCGCGCGCCCAGCGCCCGCAGCGCGGTGATCACGCCGCCGAGCGGGCGCTCGTGCGAGCGCGGGTCGCCGTCGAAGTGCACCGCGCCGTCGGCCAGCGCCGCGACCGGCGGCAGGAAGCGCATCACCGTCCCGGCGTTGCCCACGTCCACCCGGGCCGGGCCCAGCAGCGGGTTGGGCAGGCCGTACCGGTTGGGCAGGACGCGCCAGGCGTCACCGCCGCCGGGGACGCCGGTGCTGCTGTTCAGGATGTCCTCGATGCCGACGCCCAGGGCCCGCAGGCCCTCGGCCATCAGCAGGCTGTCCCGGCTGCGCAGCGGGCGCCGGACGTAGCCGGGCTGGTCCGCCAGCGAGGCCAGGACCAGGGCGCGGTTGGTCGCCGACTTGGATCCGGGAACGGTGACCACCGCGTCGACGGGGTCGGTCGCGGTCGGTGCGGGCCACAGGGCTTCCAGGGTGCCGGTCATGGGCACCGAGCCTATCCGCACTCTTACCTGGTGAGCAGCCAGCGCGCGCCGACGGCGAGGCAGGCGAGCGCGACGGCCAGGAACAGGGTCACCCAGAGCAGCCCGGGGGTCCTGGTCAGCCGGCCGAGCTGGTCCGCGTCGGAGTCCGGGGCGCCGCCGTGCCGCCGCTTGTGCTGCAGCTCGACCACCGGCCGGACCCCGGCCAGCAGCAGGAACCAGACGCTGAGGTAGGCGAACGCACCCTGCACCTGCGCGCTGCCGAACCAGGACACGGCGAAGCAGAGCCCGCCGGTGAGCACCACGGTCAGCGCCCCGTAGGCGTTGCGGATCATCACCAGCAGCGCGGCCAGCAGCAGCACCACGCCCCAGAGCAGCGCGGTGACGTGGCCGCCGGAGATCAGCCAGGCGCCGGCCAGCCCGATCAGCGGCGGGGCGCTGTAGCCGGCCGCGGCGGTCAGCACCATGCCGACGCCGTGCGGCTTGCCGGAGGAGACGGTCAGGCCGCTGGTGTCCGAGTGCAGCCGGACGCCCTGCAGCCGCCGCCCGGTCAGCACCGCGACCAGGCTGTGCCCGCCCTCGTGCGCGATGGTGACCACGTTGCGGGAGTAGTGCCAGGCGAACCGGGGGGCCACCGCCAGCAGGGCTATCGCGGCGGTGCCCCAGAGGATCGCGGTGGACGGCGCGGTCTGGACGCCGGTGACCTGGTCCCAGACCTGGCCGATGCTCTGCGGGTGCATGGGGGTGTGTCGCCTCACTGCTCGGGGCTGCTGCCTCGGGTACGGATCGGGGAAGCCTCGCACGGGGGGACGCGGCAGGGGTAGTTCCCGGTTCGGCCCCGGCGGTCCGTCCCGGATGGGAGGCTGTCCCGCATGTGTGGTCGATACGCGGCCGGCCGCGGGCCGGAGGAGCTGGTCCGGCTGTTCGGCGTGCGGGACTGGGATCCGGAGCAGGCCCCGGGCCCGGACTGGAACGTCGCTCCGACCAAGCCGGTGTCGGCGGTGCTGGAACGGCCGTCCCCGGGCGGCGGCCCGCAGCCGGTACGGCAGTTGCGGACGCTGCGGTGGGGCCTGGTGCCGTCCTGGTCGAAGTCGCCGGAGGGCGCGGTGAAGATGATCAACGCCAGGGCCGAGACGGTGCACCAGAAGCCCGCCTACCGGCAGGCCTTCGCCGCCCGCCGCTGCCTGCTGCCCGCCGACGGCTACTACGAGTGGGCGGTGGCCGCCGCCGATCCCGGCGCCCCGAGGGCGAAGGCGCGGAAGCAGCCCTATCTCATCGCCCCGGCCGACGGCTCGGTGCTGGCGATGGCCGGGCTGTACGAGTTCTGGCGCGACCGCGCCGTCCCGGCCGAGGACCCGGCCGCCTGGTGGTGCACCTGCACCGTGGTCACCACCGCCGCCGAGCCCGCGCTGGCCGCGATCCACGACCGGATGCCGCTGGTGCTGCCGCCGGACCGCTGGGACGCCTGGCTGGACCCGGCCCTCGCCGACCCGGAGCAGGCCCGGCTGCTGCTCGCCCCGCCGCCGCCGGGACTGCTGGCGGCCCGCCCGGTCTCGGCCGCGGTCGGCAGCGTCCGCAACAACGGCCCGGAACTGCTGCACCCGGCCGAACCGGAGACCCCGCTCCAGCTTTTCTGACCGGAGCCCGGCCGACCGGGCCCGCGGTTTTCCGGCCGCCGGGCGCTCCGGGAATGGGCGCCGCCGCCCGCTGGTTCACACCAGTGTCGGTATTCCAGCGTCATTGGAAGGCAGTGCTCATGGTTTCAGCCGCATGCCCGGCCCGTCCCGAGGGCGTCGCGAGCTCCGTACTGTCCTGGCCCGCGTGGCCCGTCGCGGGCGAGTCGGCCCCCGGCCCGATAGTCTCCTCAGCGAGCCGGTCCACCGCCGTGGACCGTCCGTTCTTCGCTGAGGAGGTGGGTCCGGTCGCCGGGACCGAGGACGAGACGGGCGCCGTGAGCGAACCGCTGCGCGACGAGGACTTCGGCGAGGACACCTTCCGTGCCGCCGCCGAGGAGACCGAGTCCGCCCGTTCGGCGCGCTTCGAACGGGACGCCCTGGGCTACCTGGACCAGATGTACTCCGCCGCGCTGCGGATGACCCGGAACCCGGCCGACGCCGAGGACCTGCTGCAGGAGACGTTCGCCAAGGCGTTCGCGTCCTTCCACCAGTTCCGCGAGGGCACCAACCTCAAGGCGTGGCTGTACCGGATCCTGACCAACACCTTCATCAACTCGTACCGGAAGAAGCAGCGCGAGCCCCAGCGCACCGGTGCCGAGGAGATCGAGGACTGGCAGCTCGCGCGCGCCGAGTCGCACATGTCGACCGGGCTGCGCTCCGCCGAGACGGTGGCCCTGGACCACCTCCCGGACAGCGACGTCAAGGACGCCCTGCAGTCGATCCCGGAGGAATTCCGGATCGCGGTGTATCTCGCGGACGTCGAGGGCTTCGCCTACAAGGAGATTGCCGACATCATGGGGACACCCATCGGTACGGTGATGTCCCGCCTCCACCGCGGTCGGCGCCAGCTGCGCGACCTGCTGGAGGACTACGCCCGCGACCGTGGGCTGGTCCCGGCCGGCAGCGGCGCCGGGACCGGTGTCTCGCAGACTGGTGCTGCACAGGATCTGGCGAAAGGCGCGGGCTCATGAGCTGCGGCAACCACCACGACACCGCGTGCAGCGAGGTCCTGGACCATCTCTACGAGTACCTCGACAACGAGATGGGCGAGGGCGACTGCGCCAAGCTGAAGGAGCATTTCGACGAGTGCTCCCCCTGCCTGGAGATGTACGGGCTGGAGCGGGCCATCAAGGAGCTGGTGAAGCGCTCCTGCGGCTGCGACACCGCGCCGTCGGACCTGCGCGGCAAGGTGCTGGCCCGGATCGACCGGATCCGGGCCGGGCTCCCGGTCCAGGGCGAGCTGCTCGGCGACGAGGCAGCCGTCAACTGAAGCAGGGTTGACCGAAGCCCGTCAATTGAATCAAGGAAGTCGTGGCCCCGGTGCATCAAGCGCCGGGGCCACGGGTATTGACGCCCCGAAACACGCATGTGTCACCTGATCGTGTGAGTCTGCTTCCGTCGAACGCGCCGATCCCGCCACCGGGCGGATTCGCCGCGTTCAGGGACATATCCTCCGTGACGGGTACCGGACGACGGAGGCGGAGATCACCACAGCAGCAGCGGAGGCGCGTCGGCACGCCCTCCGCCCGGCCGCCCGGGTGTACATCGGGCTGGTCCTCGTCGCCGCGATCGGCTGCGCCCTGCCGCTGCTGCCCGGCGTCCGCTCGGTCGGGCAGTGGACCAGGACCCTGCTGCTGGCGCTGGTCTTCGCCGGCTGCGACCGGATCGGCCGAGGCCGGAGCGCCGCGACGGAGGACACAGAGAGCGGAGCGGACGGGGAGAGCGGGGCGGGCGGGGAGGACGGCGCCCGGCAGCAGGTGGCCGGGGCCGCGCACTTCCCGGTGCTGCTGGCCGGGGTGATGCTGCTGCCCCCGGCGCTGGCCGCGCTGGTGGCCCTGCCCGGCGCGCTGACCGCCCCGGCCGCGCCGCCCCGGGCCGTGCGCAGGGCCTGGAACGCCGCCCAACTGGGCCTGTGCTGTTTCCTCGGCGGCGAAGTGTTCCGGGCCCTGGGCGGGCACCGGCTGCTCGGCGGCCACCCGCTGCCCGCGCTGCTGCTCCCGGCGCTGGCCGCCGCGCTGGCGTTCCGGCTGGCCAACGGACTGCTGATGGCCGGGGTGCTGGCCGCCGCCGAACCGGCCCGGCACCCCCGGCTGTGGCGCACGACCCTGCTGGCCTGCCCCGCCTCGGCCCTCGGCAACGGGCTGATCGGGCTGATGACCGCGGTGCTCTGGGAGAGCCGCTACGGGGCGTACGCGGCGCTTCCGGCGCTGCTGCCGCTGGGCCTGTCCAGCTGGGCCGCGGCGCAGGCGCACCGCGAGCAGGCCGCGCACCGGGCCACGGTGCGGGCGCTGGTGCAGGCGGTGGAGATCAAGGACGACTACACCCGCGGCCACAGCGAGCGGGTCGGCCTGGCCGCGGTGCTGCTGGCCCGCGAACTCCGGATGGCCGAACGGCGGATCGCCTCGCTGCGGGTCGCCGGGACCCTGCACGACGTCGGCAAGCTGGGCGTGCCGACCCGGCTGCTGCGGAAGAGCGGGCCGCTCACCGACGAGGAATACCGCGAGGTGGTGCAGCACCCCGAGTACGGCCACGAGCTGGTCCGCGGCATCGGCTTCCTGGGGGAGGCGCGGGCCGGGATCCTGCACCACCACGAGCGGATGGACGGCCGCGGCTACCCGCACGGCCTGGCCGGGGCGGAGATCCCGGAGTTCGCCCGGGTGATCGCGGTCGCCGACGCCTTCGACTCGATGACCTCCACCCGCTCCTACCGGCGCGGCCGTCCGGTGCACGAGGCCGTCGCCGAGCTGGAGCGCTGCGCCGGGAGCCAGTTCGACCCGGTGATGGTCGCGGCGCTGGCCCGTGCCCTGGACCGGCACGGCTGGCAGCCCGCGGCCCCGGCCGAGCGGGACGGCGACGCCCCCGACATCCCGCTCGGCGTCCGCGACCCCCTACCCGCCCTGGCCGGACCCCGCGACCGGACCCGGGCGCTCCGGGACGGTGCGGCGGGCCGGAACCGGGGGCGCGGGTGAGCCGCCCCCCGCGGCAGCGGCCCTCGGCCCCGCTCCGGGCGCCGGCCCCGCTCGGGGCCCTGCCCGCCGTGCGGGTGCTGCACGGGGCCGCCGCGGCGCTGTGCGTGGCGCTGGCGGTCACCGAGGCCGGGTGGTGGGCGCTGCCGCTGTTCGGGGCGCCGCTGCTGCTCGGGCAGCTGTCGTTCCGCCGGCACCGGGCGATCCGGGCCACCCGGCGGGAGACCGTCGCCTCGCTGGCCCGCACCACCGAGCTGGCCGGCTACACCCTGCCGGGCCACGCCCGCCGCGTCGCCGACCTGGCCGACCGGCTCGGCCGCGACCTCGGCCTGCGCCGCCGCGAGCTGCGGCTGCTGGAGTACGCCGCGCTGATGCACGACATCGGCCAGCTCTCGCTGGTGGACCCGGTGCCGGGCGGGGCAACCGCCCTGCTCCCGGTCGAGGAGCAGCGCCGGATCGGCCGGCTCGGCAGCGAGGTGATCCGGCGGGCGGGCGTCCCGGCGCAGGTCGCGGACATCGTCGCGGCGATCGCCGAGCCCAGCGCGGCCGGTCCTGACGGCGCCCCGGCCGGCGGCCCGGTGCCGCCCTCGGCGATCATCCGGGTGGCCAACGCCTTCGACGACCTCGACGGCGACGGCGGCGGCCCGGAGGGCCGTCTGGAGGTGGTGCGGCGGCTCCGCGCGGACACCGGCCGCGGCTATGAGCCGCGGGCTCTGGAGGCGTTGGCGCGGGTGTGCCTTTCGGCCGCTCCATAGCAGCTTCCCGGGCCATCTCGCAGCTACGGCGTGGACGACCGCCGGTCCGTGGTTGGATGCAGGAGAACGGGCGGCCCGCGGGAGTGTGGCGGGTGGCCCAGCGGGCATGGAACGGGGCAGGGGCACGGCTGCGCATGGCGCGGGGGCAGAGGGCGACGTAGCGTGCATCCGGGGGCGGCAGTACGACGCGCCCTCCGGAGACACAGCACCGAAGACAGAGCACCGAAGGAAGCCAGCCGGGACCGCCGGGTGGAATCGGACGAGTGGCAGGCCGAGGTGAAGATCTTCAATCGGGCACGGCAGCGGCCGTCCGCCAGCTGGCGGCAGACGACCGACCGGGCCTTCACGCTCATCGGGAACGGGCGTTTCGAGGACGCCGGCGCCCTGCTCGTACGTGCCGCCGACCTGGAGCCCTGGCTGTCCGACTCCTGGTTCAACCTGGCCCTGCTGCACAAGTTCCGCCGGGACTGGGAGCAGGCCCGCGCCGCCGGGCTGCGCGCGGTCGCGCTGCTGGACCGCGGCGTCGGCGCCCCCGACTGGTGGAACCTGGGCATCGCGGCGACCGCGCTGCAGGACTGGGCGCTGGCCCGGCGCAGCTGGCAGGCGTACGGGCTGCGGCTGGCGCCCGGCGAGGGCCCGGTCAGCCTGGACTTCGGCACCACCCCGGTCCGGCTGTCGCCGGAGGGCGAGTCGGAGGTGGTCTGGGGCCGCAGGCTGGACCCGGCCCGGGTCGAGGTGCTGTCCATCCCGCTGCCCTCCTCGGGCCGCCGCTGGGGCGAGGTGGTGCTGCACGACGGCTCCCCGCACGGCGAGCGGGTCGCGGACGGGGTGCCGTACCCGGTGTTCGACGAGATCGAGCTGTGGGCGCCGTCGCCGGTGCCGACCTTCGTGGTGCTGCTGCAGGCCGCGACCGAGGCCGACCGGGACGCCCTGGAGCAGCTGGTCTCCGAGGCCGGCTACGCGGCCGAGGACTGGACCTCGTCGGTCCGGCTGCTCTGCCGGGACTGCTCGGAGAGCCGGATGCAGGCCGACGACGGCCACAGCGAGCACCACGACCCGCACGACGACGGGCAGCTGGGCCATCTCAGCCACCGCAGCGCGGGCGCGCTGTGGCTGCCCGAGCGCGAGTGCGGTCTGGCCGCCCCGGCCGACCTGGTGGGCCTGCTGCTGGACCGCTGGGTCGCCGGGAACCGGGCCGGACGGGCCTACCGGGATCTTGAGGAGGTCTGCTGAGGCCCTGCCCGCCCCGTAGTCTTGAGGCTCATCCCCGAACGGACTGAAGGCGAGTGGCAGCGGCATGTCGGAACAGCAGGTCGAGACGGCAGCACCGGAAGAGGCGGAAGAAGAGGCGGCCCCCGGGCGCGTGGTCGGCGAGGCGCCGGACACCTCCAAGGGCGCCTTCCGTCCGATCACCGTCGTCGGCAACCCTGTGCTGCACCACGCGTGCGCGACGGTCACCGCGTTCGACGAGGAGCTGTCGGCCCTGGTCGCCGACATGTTCGTGACCATGTACGCGGCGGACGGGGTGGGCCTGGCCGCCAACCAGGTCGGCGTCGACCGCCGGGTCTTCGTCTACGACTGCCCGGACGACGACGGCGTCCGGCACGTCGGCGTGGTGGTGAACCCGGTGCTGGACGAGCTCGACCCGGCCCAGCGGGTGCTGGACGAGTCGTCCGAGGGCTGCCTCTCCGTCCCCGGCGCGTACGCGGACCTGGCCCGGCCCGACTTCGCCGTGGTCCGCGGCCAGGACCAGCACGGCGCGGAAGTCGTGGTCGAGGGCACCGGCTTCTTCGCCCGCTGCCTCCAGCACGAGACCGACCACCTCAACGGCTCCCTCTACATCGACCGGCTCTCCAAGCGGGACCGCAAGGACGCGCTGCGGCAGATGGCCGAGCTGACCCCGCGGTACGAGACCGTCCCCAACGACTGAGCCCGCGGGCCGTCCCCCCGAGCGCAGGCGGGACGGCCCGGAGGCCGTCCCGCCCTGCAGCTCTGGCCGTCGGCTAGAAGTCGTCGTCGAAGGAGACCGAGCCCTCGACCGCGATCTGGTAGGCGGAGACCCGGCGCTCGAAGAAGTTGGTGAGCTCCTGGACGCCCTGCAGCTCCATGAAGCCGAAGGGGTTCTCCGAGCCGTAGCGGACCGGCAGGCCGAGCCTGGCCAGCCGCTGGTCGGCGACGCACTGCAGGTACTCGCGCATGGAGTCGGTGTTCATCCCCGGCAGCCCCTCGCCGCAGAGGTCGCGGGCGAACTGCAGCTCGGCCTCGACGGCCTGCTCCAGCATCGCGGTGACCTGCGCGCCCAGCTCGTCGTCCCAGAGGTCGGGCTCCTCGGCGCGGACCGTGTCCACCACCTGGAAGGCGAAGTCCATGTGCATGGACTCGTCCCGGAACACCCAGTTGGTGCCGGTGGCCAGGCCGTGCAGCAGGCCGCGGGAGCGGAACCAGTAGACGTAGGCGAAGGCGCCGTAGAAGAACAGCCCCTCGATGCAGGCCGCGAAGCAGATCAGGTTGAGCAGGAAGCGGCGCCGGTCGGCCTTGGTCTGCAGGCTGTCCAGCTTCTCCACCTGGTCCATCCAGCGGAAGCAGAACTGCGCCTTCTCGCGGATCGAGGGGATGTTCTCCACCGCGGCGAAGGCCGCGTTGCGGTCCTCCGGGTCCGGGAGGTAGGTGTCCAGCAGGGTCAGGTAGAACTGGACGTGCACGGCCTCCTCGAACAGCTGGCGGGAGAGGTAGAGCCGGGCCTCCGGCGAGTTGATGTGCTTGTAGAGGGTCAGCACCAGGTTGTTGGAGACGATCGAGTCGCCGGTCGCGAAGAACGCGACCAGGCGGCCCAGCAGGTGCTTCTCGTCGGCGCTGAGCTTGGACAGGTCGGCGACGTCGGAGGCGAGGTCGACCTCCTCCACGGTCCAGGTGTTCTTGATGGCGTTGCGGTAGTGCTCGTAGAAGTCCGGGTAGCGCATCGGACGGAGCGTCAGTTCGAAGCCCGGGTCGAGCAGGTTCTTCTCGGTGGCGGTGGTCATTACTGGCAGGCCTCGCAGGACTCGGGGTTCTCGAGGGAGCAGGCGATCACTGCTTCGTCCTCGATGACGGCGACGGGGACGGCAGGCGCTGCCGCGGCGGCTCGGGCGATCCGGGTGGCCGGGCGGGAGCGCAGGTAGTAGGTGGTCTTCAGGCCGACCTTCCAGGCGTACGCGTACATCGAGCTGAGCTTGCCGATGGTGGGCGAGGCCAGGAACAGGTTCAGCGACTGGCTCTGGTCCAGGTACGGCATCCGGGCCGCGGCCAGGTCGATCAGCGCGCGCTGCGGCAGCTCCCAGGCGGTGCGGTAGAGCGAGGCCAGGTCGGCCGGCAGGCCGGGGATGTCCAGCGCGGAGCCGTTGGAGGCGCGCAGCGACTCGCGGGTCGCCGCGTTCCACAGCCCGCGCGCCTTGAGGTCGGCCACCAGGTACGGGTTGACCTGGAGGAACTCCCCGCTCAGGGTCTCCCGCTTGAAGAGGTTGGAGACCTGCGGCTCGATGCACTCGTAGACGCCGGCGATGGAGGCGATGGTCGCGGTCGGCGCGATGGCCAGCAGCAGCGAGTTGCGCAGGCCGGTGCTCGCGATCCGGGCGCGCAGCGCGTCCCAGCGGTCGGGCCAGGCCGGGGGAAGGAAGGTGTGGTGCGAAGCACCGCGGTCAAGGGCGGTGGCGGGCGACGGGAGGGGAAAGTGGTCCGGGTGCAGTTGGCCGCGGGCGGCGCGGGTCTCGTCGTAGGCGTGGTGCCGGCCCAGCCGCTCGGCCAGGTCGGCGCTGGTCTCGTAGGCGGCCAGCATGATCCGCTCGGCGATCCTGGTGGACAGCGCGCGGGCCTCGGCCGAGTCGAAGTCCAGGCGCAGCTTGAAGAAGACGTCCTGAAGGCCCATCACCCCCAGGCCGACCGGCCGCCAGCGGGCGTTGGACGCACCGGCCTCGGGGGTCGGGTAGAAGTTGATGTCGACCACCCGGTCCAGGAAGGTGACCGCGGTGCGGACGGTGGCGTCCAGGCGCTCCCAGTCCATCTCGCCGTCGGCGCCGAGGTGCGCGCCCAGGTTGACCGAGCCGAGGTTGCAGACCGCGGTCTCGCCGTCGTCGGTGACTTCGAGGATCTCGGTGCAGAGATTGGAGGAGTGGACCGTGCGGCCGGGCAGCGCGGTCTGGTTGGCGGCGCGGTTGGAGGCGTCCTTGAAGGTCATCCAGCCGTTGCCGGTCTGCGCCAGGGTGCGCATCATCCGGGCGTAGAGGGTCCGCGCCGGGAGGGTGCGGACGGCGAGTCCTGCCGCCTCGGCCCTGGCGTACGCGGCGTCGAACTCGGCGCCCCACAGGTCGACCAGCTCGGGCACGTCGCCGGGGGAGAACAGCGACCACTCGGTGTCGGCGTCCACCCGGCGCATGAACTCGTCCGGGACCCAGTGCGCCAGGTTGAGGTTGTGGGTGCGCCGGGCCTCCTCGCCCGTGCTGTCCCGCAGCTCAAGGAACTCCTCGACATCGGCGTGCCAGGTCTCCAGGTAGACGCAGGCCGCGCCCTTGCGCCGGCCGCCCTGGTTCACCGCGGCGACCGAGGCGTCCAGGGTGCGCAGGAACGGCACGATGCCGTTGGACTGGCCGTTGGTGCCGCGGATCAGGCTGCCGCGGGAGCGGATCCGGCTGTAGGAGAGGCCGATCCCGCCCGCGTGCTTGCTCAGCCGGGCGATCTGGGCGTAGCGGGAGTAGATCGAGTCCAGCTCGTCCAGCGGGGAGTCCAGCAGGTAGCAGGAGGACATCTGCGGGTGCCGGGTGCCGGAGTTGAACAGGGTGGGGGAGGACGGCAGGTATTCGAGCCGGCTCATCAGCCGGTACAGCTCGGCCACCTCGGCCACGGACTCCTTGCCGCCCGCCCGTCGCCCGCCGCCACCCTTGTCCGAGTCGCTGCGCTCCACGCCTCCCGCCCGTCGCCCGCCGCCACCCTTGTCCGAGTCGCTGCGCTCCACGCCTCCGACCTGGAGGCCGCAGGCCACCCGGAGCAGGAAGTGCTGCGGGGTCTCCAGCACCTGACGGGTGATCGGGTGCCGCAGCAGGTAGCGGGAGTAGACCGTGCGCAGGCCGAAGTACTCGAACCGGTCGTCGCCGGCCGGGTCGACCACCGCGTCCAGGGCCTCGGCGTGGGCGGCGACGAAGGCGGCGGTGTCGTCGCCGATCAGGCCCTCCCGGTGGCCGACCGCGATCGAGGCGGCGAAGCAGGTGGCGCCCTGGCCGGAGGCCTCCTCGCGGATCTCCTCGGCCAGCAGCCGGGCGGCGAGCCGCGAGTACTGCGGGTCCTCGGCGATCAGCGCGGCGGAGGCCTCGATCGCCAGGCCGCGCAGCTCGCTGTAGTCGGCGACCGCGCTGCGCCCGCGCAGGGCGGCGGCGGCGACCCGGCCCGCGTCGATGTGCACCAGGTCGGCGGAGCGCTCGGTGAGGGTGCGCAGCAGGGCGGTGCCGGGGGCGTCCTGGACGTCCGGGCCGGGGCCGTCGCCCTGGTGCGGGACTGTCGTCGCTGCTGCGGTCTCGGTGATCGTCACTTGCGCTCCTCGTTGGCGGCCGGTCGGCGGCGGACCGTCGGCGGGAGGCGTGAGGGAGCGTCACCGGGCGCGCGGAGGCAGCCAGGAACGCGTCCCCGGCCCACCCGCGAGGCCCGGACGTGCGTCGCCCCGGGGGGTGCCGGGACGAGCTGTCGGCAGGTACTCGGACTCGCGGCAGGCCAGGGCGCGAGGGCGCAGGGCACAGCCGCTCACCGCTGCGGGGCAGTCCCGGAATCGCACCGGGTTCCCCTGCGGGACAGCGAGTATGAGCATACATGTAGGGGTGCTTCCAGAAAGCACCCCTACATGTAGTGTCGCGTCACTCCGCTTGTTCGGCGGGGCGGGGCGTGAGCTCGACCGCGTAGGTGAGCAGCGGGATGTCCGGCATCGGCGACCAGTCCCGCTCCGGGGTCCGGACGAAGCCGAGCCGCTCGTAGATGCGGTAGGCGTACACCATGGACGGCTGAGTGGACATCACCACCCGGCGCAGCCCCAGCTCCCCGGCCCGGTCCAGGCAGGCCCGCACCAGCGCCTCGCCGACGCCCCGGCCGCGGGCCGCGGGCGACACCGCGAGCATCCGGAACTCGCCCTCGTCGCCCCGGGCCAGGTCCGCGTACGGCGAGCCGGGCGGGGCGAAGGTCACCGAGCCGAGCAGGGCGCCGTCGGCGGGGTCCACGGCCACCAGCAGCTCGGCCCGGTCGGCGCGGTCGCGGGCGTCGCGCAGCCGCGGTTCGTAGCTGCCTCCGCGGGAGGTGTGGCCGTCGGCGATGAAGGACTCGGCGGTGAGGTGGCCTGCGGCGTCGAGCTCGGAGTCGAGAGCGGGGCGGATGAGGATGTCCATGGGGAGAGTCTGCCGGACCGCCCGGGTCACTCCGGCAGCGGCTCCGGAAGGCGAGGTTTCTGGCGGTATGTCAGATTTGGAGGTGTGTCCGCGGTGGGATCCGGCTCTCCGCGCGTGAGCGGGAGCGAGGGCGGCACCGGATGCGTCGGGCGACGGGGATGCGACGGGGAATCGGACTCGGCCTGGCGGGACTGGCCCTCACCCCGGCAGCCCTGCTCGCCGCCCCAGCACAGGCGGCTGCGCCGCGGGCCCCGGACCCGGGGTCGATCGCGGCCCCGGTGCCTGCGGCCCCGACAACGGCGGCCCCGGTGACTGAGGCCCCGGCGATCGCGGCCCTGACCGCGGCAGCTCCGGCGACTGCGGCCCTGGCGACTGCGGCCCCGGTGACGGCGGCCCCGGTGGCGGCTCTCGCGGGCCCGGCTCCGGCCCCGAGCGCTGTGGTGTGCGGGCGGGATGTGGCGGGGATCGGGCGGCCGCCGTTGGGGTTGGGGTTCTCCGGGCTGCGGGCGTCGTACGACCTGGGCGGTGACTGGTCCGGCTTCACGCTGCGGGCTGGGAACGCCACCCCGGCCGCCTGCCCCGGGGTGCTCCCGGTGGTGGTGTTCGGCGCGCAGGGCACCGCGCTGCGCACCGGCGACCTCCAGGTGCAGTGGCGGGACGGCGGCGGCGCCTGGCAGCGCACCGCGCTGGTCGCCGAGGACGGCCTGCTGGTGGGACTGGTCGGCCCGGCCCGGGGGCTGACCCTGCCGTCCGGGAGCACCCGGCTGCTCCCGATGCGGATGCGCTTCGCGGGCGGCGCGCCCACCGGCCAGTGGGTGACCATGGCGATCGGCTACGAGCCGGTGGCGCTGGACGGGCAGACCGTCCCGCTGCCGGTGGGCGTGTCGGACCCGCACCTGTTCCGGGTGGTGCCGAGGCCGTCCGCGGACGCGCAGTTGGCGCGGACCGGCGGCTCGCCCGCCACCGCGGCGGCCGCGGCCGGGTCCGCGGCGCTGCTCGGCGGCGGAGCGGGCCTGCTGCTGCTGGCCCGGCTGACCCGCCGCCGGTCCGCGCGCCGCTGATCCGCCCCGACTCGCCGCTGATCCGACCGCCGGTCGGGCCGCTGCCCCGGCTACTGGTCCAGCGGGACCGGGGCGTTGTAGCAGTCCAGCGCCAGCCGTCCGGACGGGGTCCGGGACCAGCGGGTGATCGAGGCGTTGCCGACCGTGCCCGCCCGGTCCACCGCCAGGATCGCCGCCTCGTCCAGGTCGTCCAGGATGTGGCGGAGCATCAGCACCACGGCGTCGTGGGCGACCAGCAGCACCCGGCGCGACGCCTCGGTCTCGTAGAGGTCCCGGAGCAGGCTGCGCAGCCGCAGCGCCACGTCCGCGAGCGACTCGCCGCCGGGGGGCCGCCAGCGCAGTTCGCCGAGCAGTCGGCGGCGGGCCGCCTCGGCCGGGTGGTGCAGCTCGATCGCGGCCTTGGTGACCATCTCCAGGACGCCCAGCTCGCGGTCCCGCAGCCGCTCGTCGGTGCGGACCTCGGGCAGCGGCAGCCCGGCCCGGTCGATCTCGGCGACCACCAGCTCGGCGGTCTCCTGGGCGCGCAGGTACGGGGACACCCACAGGCTCTGCGGCAGCGGCCCCTCGGTGCGGGCGGCGAGCCGGCGGCCCAGCGCGGCGGCCTGGGCCCGGCCCAGCGCGGTCAGCGTCAGGTCGGCGTCCCGGCAGGTGATGCCGGTGGTCAGCGCGCCGGCCGCCTCGGCGGCGGCGAAGGCCGCGTTGGCGGTGCTCTGGCCGTGCCGGGTGACGGTCAGCGAGAGCGGGCGCGGTGGCACGGGCGGTGCGGACGGAGCGGGCGCGGACTGGCTGCGGCGGTGATGGTCGGTGAGCTCCACGGGTACCCCCTGCGGGTCGTCCGGCCCGGCGCGGGTCGCAGACCGGGCCGCCGCGTCCCAGTGTGCGGGAGCGGCGGCCCGGCAGGGGGGCGCAAAGGGGGTGCGTCAGGGAGCGAGGGGTGCGCCGGACGGAGTGAGCGCAGGCTGGGGTGCTGCGTCGGTGAGGTAGTCCGCCGGGGCGGTCTCGTCCGGTGCGTCCGGGCTCTTGACGGCCCGGAGGACCAGCGTGAGCACCACGGCGACCGCGAGGTTGAGTACGAAGGCGGTGACCCCGATGTAGCCGATCTGGCCGATCCCGGGGATGGCCGCCGCGCTGCCGCCGAAGTGCGAGCCCGGCTTGCCGGGGGCGGCGATGCCGTACGCCTCGTAGGTGCCGTAGGCCATCCCCGCGGCCCAGCCGGCCAGCAGCGCCCAGCGGTGCAGCCAGCGGGTGAACAGCCCGCCGACGACGGCCGGGAAGGTCTGCAGGATCCAGATGCCGCCCAGCAGTTGCAGGTTGATCGAGAACTGCTTGTCGATGCCCAGCACGAAGCCGAGCGCGCCCAGCTTCACCACCAGTGACACGATCTTGGCGACCTTGGTCTCCTGGGCCGGGGTCGCCGACGGCTTGAAGAACTCCCGGTAGATGTTCCGGGTGAACAGGTTCGCCGCGGCGATGGACATGATCGCGGCCGGGACCAGCGCGCCGATCCCGATCGCGGCGAAGGCCACCCCGGCGAACCAGGACGGGAACATCTGCTGGAACAGCTGGGGGACCGCCAGTTGGGCATTGTAGCCCTTGACGCCCTTGCCGACGCCCGCCGACAGCGCCATGAAGCCCAGCAGCGACAGCAGCCCGAGCATCAGCGAGTAGGCCGGCATGATCGCCAGGTTCCGCCGGACCGTGTTGCGGTCCTTGGCCGCGAGCACGCCGGTGGCCGAGTGCGGGTACATGAACAGCGCCATCGCCGAGCCCAGCGCCAGCGTCGCGTACGACCACTGCGCCTTGGGGCCGACCAGCAGCGAGCCGCGCGGCTTCCCGGTGGCCGGGCTGGTCTGCGCCAGCGAGGCGGCGGCGTCGTGGAAGATGTGGCTGTAGCCGCCGAGCCGGATCGGGATGTAGATCACCGCCACGATCACCACGATGTAGACCAGGGTGTCCTTGACGAAGGCGATCAGCGCGGGCGCGCGCAGCCCGGACGAGTAGGTGTACGCGGCCAGCACCGCGAAGGCGATCAGCAGCGGCAGGTCCTTGGCCCAGCCGCTGGAGCCGCCCACCCCCATGGTGTCCAGGACGGCCTGGATGCCGACCAGTTGCAGCGCGATGTAGGGCATGGTGGCCAGGATGCCGGTCAGCGCCACGGCCAGGGCCAGGTAGCGGGAGCCGTAGCGGCCCCGGGCGAAGTCGGCCAGGGTGACGTAGCCCTTGCTGCGGGCCACCGACCAGAGCCGGGGCAGGAACAGGAACACCAGCGGCCAGGCCACGATGGTGTAGGGCACGGCGTAGAAGCCGGCCGCGCCGACGCCGTAGATCAGGGCCGGGACGGCGATGAAGGTGTACGCGGTGTACAGGTCGCCGCCGAGCAGGAACCAGCTGACCACGGTGCCGAAGCCGCGTCCGCCGAGCCCCCACTCGTCCAGGTGCAGGGCGTTCTCGGCGCGGCGCCAGCGGGCGGCGAAGAAGCCGACCCCGGTGACGGCGACGAAGAACAGCAGGAAGACGGTGAAGCTGACGGCGTTCACTCCGGGCCACCCCCCTCGGCGGCGGCGCGGACGGCGGCACGGGCCGTCTCCTCGCGGCGGAACAGCAGGTAGGCGGCGCCGGTGAAGACGGCAGAGAGCACCACCCAGGCGAGCTGGTACCAGTAGAAGAAGGGCACGCCGATGAAGGCGGGGTCGAGCCTGGAGTAGGAGCCGACCCAGAGCAGGGCGACGAACGGCGCCGCGAGCAGGACCGCGCAGGCGATCCGGGTGGGGGTGACCAGGGGTGGGCGTGCGGGCGTGGAGGGCGGTGCGGTTTCGGCCATGGAAGCGGCTCCGTGGGGCTGGCGGGCAGCGGACCCCTGGAATCTAAGCCGTTGTCCGGCTCACGTCACGCCTGGATACAGGAATCGTCCGGAACTTCGGCGGGTCCTGAAAACGCAGGTGCCCCGGTCGCGACGCGCGACCGGGGCACCCGAAATGACGAACGATCAGTCCGGACGGCGCAGTCGCGCGGTGAACTTGTACCGGTCGCCGCGGTAGACCGAGCGGACCCACTCGACCGGCTCCCCGGCCGCGTCGAAGGAGTGCCGGGAGAGCAGCAGCATCGGCAGCCCGACGTCGGTGCCCAGCTGGCCCGCCTCCAGCGGGGTGGCCAGCGAGGTCTCGATGGTCTCCTCGGCCTCGGCCACGTGCACCCCGTACACCTCGCTCAGGGCGGAGTAGAGCGAGTTGTACTTCACCAGGTTGCGGCGCAGCGCCGGGAAGCGCTTGGCCGAGAGGTGGGCCGCCTCGATGGCCATCGGGTCGCCGTTGGCCAGCCGCAGCCGCTCCACCCGGAGCACCCGGCCGCCGGGGCGGATGTCCAGCAGCGCGGCGAGCCGGTCGTCGGCGGTGATGTAGCCGACCTCCAGCAGCCGGGAGGTGGGCTCCAGCCCCTGCGCCCTCATGTCCTCGGTGTAGGAGGTCAGTTGCAGCGCCTGGGACACCTTGGGCTTGGCGACGAAGGTGCCCTTGCCCTGGATGCGTTCGAGCCGGCCCTCGACCACCAGCTCCTGCAGGGCCTGACGGACCGTGGTCCGGGAGGTCTCGAACTCCAGCGCGAGGGTGCGCTCCGGCGGGACCGGGGTCCCGGGTGCCTGGGTCTGCGTGATCTGGAGCAGGTGCCGCTTCAGTCGGTAGTACTTGGGGACGCGTGCGGTGACGGTACCCTCCCCGGCCGGTTCCACGTCGGGACCCCCTTCACTCGTCATCGCCGTTCCCACTCCCTGCTCCTCGGCTTCCGCCGCTCGCTCGTCACTCCTGCGGCACTCTAGACCGGCGGGTCTCATGGTGACACGCCGGACGATCGCAGACCCGCCGTCAGGCCACCCTGACCGCACCCGAACCCGCGTCCGACGTGGCCCCGGCCAGCACCTCGGCCGCGGCGACCGCGCACACCCTGGCTCCGCCGTAGGTGGACAGCACGGTGACGCCGAGTCCGGCGAAGGTGGCCTCCAGGCCGTAGTCGGTGCCGATCTCCACCACCACCGCGTCCGGGCGGGCCGCGGCCAGCTCCAGCGCGGCGCGCTTCATCCAGGGGTAGCGGTGCAGGTCGCGGACCACGATCACCAGCGGTCTGCCGACCGCCGCGCCGAGCAGCGGGGCGGTGTCCACCGAGCCGTCCACGTCGTCCACCGCGGTGCTGAGCAGCCCGGCGCTCTGCAGGGTGGTGGCCGGGGCGCCGACCCGGGTCAGCGTGGTGCCCGGGATCAGCTCGGCGAGCGGTCCTGACAGGCCCCACGGGGTGTCGTCGCCGACCGCGAAGTTGGCGGCCGGGGAGAACTCGACCACGTGCGGGACGCCCTTCATCCGGTGCAGCTCGCCGTGGATCCGCAGCGCGCGGCGGGCGGCGGTGAGGCCGATGCCGGGCTCCACGGTGGCCGCGGCCAGCGCGCGCACCTCGGCCGACCAGCGGGCCACCGCGCGGTTGCGCTCGGCGGCCTCGTGCAGCCGCTCCTCGGCGATCCGGCCCTCGCGGACCGCCCAGAGCAGGGCGTCGCGCAGGTAGAGGAAGGTGGCTTCGTCCTGCAGCCCGCCGCCGACGCAGATGGTGTCGGCGCCGCCGGCGATGGCCTTGACGGTGCCCTCGGCGATGCCGTGGGTGCCGGAGATGGCGCCCATCTCGATGCCGTCGGTGACGATCAGGCCGTCGTAGCCGAGGTCCTTGCGGAGCAGGTCGGTCAGGATCGCCCGGGACATGGTGGCGGGCAGGTCGGTGTCGTACGCGGGGAACAGGATGTGCGCCGTCATGATCGACTTGGCGCCCGCGGCGACCGCGGCCCGGAACGGGGCCAGGTGCGCGCCGAACAGGTCCAGCGGCATGTCGATCCTGGGCAGCCCGAGGTGGGTGTCCGCGGCGGTGTCGCCGTGCCCGGGGAAGTGCTTGGCGCAGGCGGCGACCCCGGCCGACTGCAGCCCGCGGACGTACGCCGCGGTGTGCCGGGCCGCCAGCTCGCCGTCGCCGCCGAACGAGCGGACCCCGATGACCGGGTTGTCCGGGTTGGAGTTGACGTCGGCGTCCGGCGCGTAGTTCAGGTTGATCCCGGCCGCGGCCAGGTCGATGCCGATGGCGCGGGCGACGCTCTCGGTGAGCGCGGTGTCGTCCACCGCGCCCAGCGCGAGGTTGCCGGGGTAGGACGAGCCGGTCATCACCTCCAGCCGGGTGACGTCGCCGCCCTCCTCGTCGGTGGCGATCAGCAGGTCCGGGTTGAGCGCGTACATCTCCGAGGTGAGCGCGGCGACCTGGTCGCGGCCGGCGATGTTGCGCCCGTAGAGGGCGACGCCGCCGAGTTCGCCCGACTCCAGTCTCCGCCGCACCCACTCCGGGGCGGTCAGGCCGGTGAAGCCCGGCTGGAGCACCGCTCCGGCGTCTGCGAGGAGTTGGACGGTGTCCTGGCCGGGATTCGTCATGGTTCCTTCCTAGCGTGTGTCAGGTGCGTACAAGGGGTGGGACTGACGGCGGTTCAGCCCTTGACCGCACCGGCGGTCAGACCGGAGGCCACGCGCTTCTGGAAGATGACGAAGAGGATGATCACCGGCAGCGAGACCAGCAGCGCGCCGGCCATCTGCGAGCCGTAGTCCGCGCCGTGCGTCGGCGAGGCCGAGTACGAGGTCAGCCACACCATCGAGGTCTGCTTGTTGTTGCTGGACAGCAGGGTGTTGGCGATCACGAACTCGTTCCAGGCCTGGATCCAGCAGTAGACGCCGGTGGTGATCAGGCCGGGCACGGTCAGCGGCAGCACCACCCGGAAGAAGGCGCCCCAGCGGGTGCAGCCGTCCACCATGGCGGCCTCGTCCAGCTCCATCGGGATGTTGACGATGAAGGAGCGCAGGGTCCACACCACGTAGGGGATGGTGAACACCAGGTAGGCGATGATCACGCCGAACAGCTGGTCGTAGAGCCCGATGTTCTTCAGCACCAGGAACATCGGGATGACCAGCGCCAGCAGCGGCACCATCTGCACGACCAGCATGGAGACGATGAAGAAGTTGCGGCCGCGGAAGCGGAACCGGGCCACGCCGATGGCCGCGAGGAAGCCGACGATCAGGCCGCAGACCACCGCGCCCAGCGTGATGATCGCGGTGTTCCCCAGGTCGGGGATGAAGTTGGGGTCGTGGAAGACCACGCTGTAGCTGGAGAAGTCGAAGTGCGAGGGCCAGAAGGTCGGGTTCTGGGTGAGCAGGTCCTTGCCGGACTTGACCGTGGTCAGCAGCATCCAGTAGATCGGGAAGCCCATCACCACGGCGAAGGCCAGCGCGATGGTGTTCCAGACGCCGGTGGCCCAGCGCTTCTGGTGCGGGGCGCGCTCGGACCCGCGGGACTTCTTGACCTTGGGCAGCGCCGCCGCCGGGGCCTTGGGGGTGTCGATGGCCATCAGTCCTGCTCTCCGATCTTGACGACCTGGCGGATGTAGAAGACCAGCACCGCAAGCATCAGCAGGATCATCGCGATGGAGACCACCGCGCTGTTGCTGTAGTGCGAGGAGCCGAGGCCCTGGGCGTACAGGTAGACGCCGATGGTCTGGTAGCCGGGCTCGGGGGCGTTCTGCCGCAGCGCCCAGATCTGACCGAAGACCTGGAAGTCCCAGATGAAGCTGAGCGAGGTGGCCAGGATCAGGAACGGGCGGATCACCGGGATCACCACGTGCCGGAAGCTCTGCCAGGCGGTGGCGCCGTCCAGGGTGGCGGCCTCGACCAGCTCCTTGGGCACCTGGGTCATCGCCGCGTTGAAGCCGATCACCAGGAACGGCATCGCGCCCCAGACGATCGCGGCGGCGACCACCACGTACAGGCCCTGGGTGGGGTTCTCGAACCAGTCGTGGTTGATCATCCCCTTGCCGCCGAGGCGGTAGCAGATGTAGTCGACCACGCCGCCGACGTTGGCGAACAGCCAGCGGAAGACCGTGCCGGTGACGATCGCGGGGATGGCCCAGACGAACATCAGCACGGTGATGACGGTGACCTTGACCCAGCCGGAGACCCGGTTCAGCAGCACCGCCATGGCCAGGCCCAGCACGATCGAGATCACCACGACCTCGACGGTCAGGAAGACGCTGCGCTCGACCACCTGCCAGAACACCTGGGAGGAGAAGACCTTGGTGAATCCGTCGAAGCCGATGTACTGGTCGAGGGCCGGGTTGAAGAGGTGGAGGTAGTCGTTGACGTTCTGGAACGCCAGCAGGACCAGCTTCACCAAGGGGTAGCCGAGCACCCCCACCATCACCACGGCCGCGGGGAGTATCAGCGTGTACGGCATGGTTCTGCCGGAGATGCTGAGGCCGCGGCGCGTCGGCTTCGGGGAATTCCCCTGCCGACCCGCACGTGCCTTCGGGCGGTCGGATTCGATCACACTCATCAGGGTCCTTCCCCGGAGCCTGCGGAACTTTTCAAGCAGGATGCACACATGGGACGGGCAGCCGGTAGACGCTCCCACCGGCTGCCCCAGAGATGCGCTCAGTGGCCGGGGCCCGGTCCCGCTGTCACCAGCGGGCCGGACCCTCGATCAGGTGGCGTCAGTTGGCGGAGTTGAGGTCCGTGGTGATGATCTTCTCGGCGTCGCCGAGGGCCTTCGCCGGGTCCTCCTTGCCGGTGGCGATGGCGCTGAAGGCGTTCTGCAGCGCGGTCTCGTCCGAGGTCTGGCTCCAGTACGGGGAGTTCGGGATGAACCAGGTCTTGCCGACCGCGGCGTCACCGGCGGCCTTGTTGCCCGGGGAGGCCGCCTCGAAGGCCGGCACCAGGGTCTTGTTGTTCGGGATGGCGAACTTCGCCAGCGCGGTCTGCTGCGCGGTGTCGGTGAAGATGCGCAGGAACTCCGCGCCCAGGCCCGGGTTGGCGGCGTGGGCCGGGACGGCCAGGTCGGAGCCGCCGAGGAAGGCGGGGGTCGGCTGGCCGGCCGTGGTGCCGGGGACGGCGATGCTGGCCAGGTCGTTCGCCAGCGCCGGGTTGCCGCCGCTGCCGGGGGTGGAGGAGACGACCGAGCCCTGCTCCCACGCGTTGCCGATGATGGCGGCGATGTTGCCCTTGGCCATCAGCGCGTCTTGGTTGGACTCGTTGACGGTCTGGCCACCCACCGAGAAGTTCTTCTGCAGGGTGTTCCAGGTGTTGATGCCCTGGATGAAGGCCGGGTCGGTCAGCGTGCCGGTGTAGGTCTTGCCGTCGCTCTTGGCGATGACGCCCTGGGTGCCGAAGCTGCCGGCGCCGAAGGAGACGGCGGTGTACCAGTTCATGCCCGGGAGGTACAGCGCGGAGAAGTTCGGGACGTTCTTGTTGGCGTCCTTGACCTTCTGCAGGTCCGCGGTCAGCTCGTCCAGGGTGGTCGGCGGGGTGGTGACACCGGCCTTGGCGAACAGGTCCTTGCGGTAGATCAGGACGCGGGCGCCGGCGTAGTACGGGATCGCGAAGGTCTTCTTGCCGTCCGGGCTCTGGCCCGACGCGGCGAGCGAGTCGAGCCAGGTCGACGAGTTGTCGAACTTGCTCTTGACGCTGGTCAGGTCGACGAAGGCGTTGGCGGCGATGTACTTGGCGGTCTGGGTGTTGCCCAGCTCCAGGCCGTCCGGGGCGTTGCCGGAGAGCAGCGCGGTGTCCAGCTTGGTGCTGTAGTTGGTCCAGGTCTGCCACTGGATGTTCACCTTGGCGCCGGTCTCGGCGGTGAACTCCTTCTTGGCGGCGTCGACGACGGCCGGCCAGCCCTGCTGAGCATCCTGCATCAGCCAGATGTTGACGGTCTTGCCCTTGCCGTCGGTGCTGAGGGCACTCTGCGGCGTGGAACTGGTGCTGGAAGAGGAGCAGGCGGCAGCGGTGAGCACGGTGGCGAGCGCCGCGGCGGCTGCGATCTTGCGCTTCAAAACATCCTCCTGGGGATGAGCGAAAGTAGGGCACCGGTTTTGTCTCGGAGGAGTTCCAGAGCGTGACCGTGCCTGAAGGGGGTGCTCAACGAGGGTCTTGCAGTACCTGATTGGTGTAGACCAGTGAACGGAGATTGGCATGGACCAATGTGGAGCGTCAAGGGGTCTCGGCGCACTGTGCCAAGCCGTTATCAACGCTTGACAAGCGAAGACCCCGCGGATGCGCGCCGGGGGCAGGACTGGACCAGCAAGGAGCCACCAACCCTACGAAAGCGGGTATTTGGTGCATAGTTCCGACGAGGTGTCGGTCCGGTAACACCTTGCCGCCGCGGGCTTGCGTTTCTTGACTGCCCTCGCGGGGGAGGGCGAGACTCCGGCCAATTGGTCTAGGCCAAAAAGGTCCGGGGGGCGTCCGAGGAGGATGGCGTGAACAACAGACGAAAAGCGATCACTGCGTTGGCGACGACGGTGCTGCTGGTGGGCACCGCGTCCTGCAGCTCGGGGGGAGGCGGTGCGTCGAGCCGGCCGACCTCGTACGACGGGAAGACGCTCACCGTCTGGCTGATGGCGGGGGACGACCCCGCCGGCTGGGTGCAGACGGTGACGCAGCAGTTCGAGACCGCCTTCCCGGGCGCCAAGGTGGTGGTCCAGCCGCAGCAGTGGGCCGGCATCCAGCAGAAGCTGACCTCGGCGCTGGCCGGGCTCACCCCGCCGGACGTGGTGGAGATCGGCAACACCCAGACCTCCTACTACGCCTCCACCGGCGGTCTGCTCGACCTGGACCCGTACCTCAAGGACCTGGGCGGCACCGACTGGACCCCGTCCATGGCCAAGTCCGGGATCGTGGCCAGCAAGCACCTGGCCGCGCCGTGGTTCGCCGGCAACCGGGTGGTGATGTACAACAAGAAGCTCTGGGCCGCCGCCAAGCTGCAGCCGCCGCAGACCATGGCGGAGTTCGAGACCGACCTGGCCAAGCTCCAGCAGACCCCCGGCGTGGACTCCGCGCTCTACCTCCCCGGGCAGAACTGGTACGCCTTCGACGGCTTCCTCCAGGACGCCGGCGCGGACATCCTCACCCTGAAGGCCGGCAAGTGGGTGGGCGACCTGAACAGCCCCGCCGCGCTGCAGGCGGCGAACCTGTTCAAGACGCTGCAGGCGTTCGGCAAGGCCCCCAAGGACCGGGACGAGCAGCACCCGGTGCAGGCCACGGTGTTCGCCAAGGGCAATGTCGCCTCGATGATCGCCATGGGCTACGAGGAGGCCGGGGTGATCGCGGCCAACAAGAAGATGGCCGGGAACATCGGCTACTTCCCGATCCCGGGCGCCACCGCGGCCAAGCCGGCCAAGACCTTCCTCGGCGGCTCGGACCTCGCCGTCGCGGAGACCTCGCAGCAGCGGACCATGGCGCTGGGCTTCCTCAAGATCGCCCTGAGCGACGCGAACGAGCGGGCCTACGTGAAGCTCAACGGCTTCCTGCCGAACAAGGCCAGCCTCTACTCCGCGCTGGACGGCAACGCCTACGCGGCGGCGGCGCAGAAGGCGCTGCCGAACGCCGGGTTCACCCCGTTGGTCAAGGCCTGGGGGAATGTGGAGGTCGCACCCAACCCGATCTCCACGCTGTTCCTGACCCCGATCCTGCAGGGCCACGACCCGGTCGCGGCGGCCGACACGGCCGACGCCAAGCTGACCGCCCGGATCGAACTGGGCTGACCGTCTAGAACCGGGCCGACCGCCGGCCGGGAGTGAGCGCGGAAAGCACAACGGGCCGTGGCGCCGGGACAGGACCCTCAACCTGTCCGGCACCGCGGCCCGAGGCATTGCCGGCGGCTGCGGTCCTGTCGCGGCGGGTGTGCGGGCCCGCGGGGCGGAGGACGGTCAGACCGGCTTCTTCAAGCGGGGAGGGCCCGGTGCGCGGTCAGGGCAGATAGCGCGGTGGGTCCTTCCCTTGGTGCTGCCCTCATTGTGGACTAGACCAATTGCAGTTGTCCAGACCAATGCCGAATCTCGTCGAAACCGCCAGGTCAGCACCGCACCGGCTACGCTCGGCAGATGCCTTCCCTGAACGATCTGGTGCGCCACCACACCAACCTGGACAGCGCCGACGTGGAGTGGATCCACCTGCTGGTGTCCGAGTGGCAGCTGCTCTCCGACCTCTCCTTCGCCGACCTGGTGCTCTGGGTGCCCACCAGGGACGGCAGCCGCTACGTCTCGCTGGCGCAGATGCGTCCCAACACCGGGCCCACCTCCTACCAGGACGACATGGTTGGCCACTTGGTCCCGCGCGGACGCCGGCCGATGCTGGACGTGGCGCTGGACGAGGGCCGGATCGTCCGCGAGGGCGACCCGGAGTGGCGCGAGGACGTCCCGGTGCGGGTGGAGTCGATCCCGGTCCGGCGGGAGGGGCGGGTACTCGGGGTGATCGCCCGCAACACCAACCTGCTGACCGTGCGCACCCCCAGCCGGCTCGAACTGACCTATCTGCAGAGCGCCTCCGACCTGGCCCAGATGATCGCCGCGGGCACCTTCCCGTTCCCCGGCGAGCAGGTCGACATGGACGCCTCGCCGCGGGCCGGCGACGGCCTGATCCGGCTGGACGCCGAGGGCCTGGTCACCTACGCCAGCCCCAACGCGCTCTCCGCCTACCACCGGCTCGGCCTGGCCACCGACATGGTCGGGCTGCACCTCGGCCGGACCACCGCGGAGCTGGCGCCGCCGACCCGGGGCCCGGTGGACGAGGCGCTGGCCAAGCTCGCCAGCGGCTGGGCGCCGCGGCAGACCGAGGTGGAGACGGTCGAGGGGGTGGTCCAGCTGCGGGCCATCCCGCTGAAGCCCAAGGGAGAGCTGATCGGCTCACTGGTGCTGCTCCGCGACGTCACCGAACTGCGGCGGCGCGAACGGGAGCTGATGACCAAGGACGCGACCATCCGGGAGATCCACCACCGGGTGAAGAACAACCTGCAGACCGTCGCCGCGCTGCTGCGGCTGCAGTCCCGGCGACTGGACAACGAGGCCGCCCGCGGCGCGCTGGACGAGGCGGTCCGCCGGGTCGGCTCGATCGCCATCGTGCACGAGACGCTGTCCCAGAACCTGGACGAGCACGTCGCCTTCGACGAGATCGCGGACCGGGTGCTGGCCATGGTGATGGAGCTGTCCCAGGACGGCCGGGTGACCGCGCGGCGCAGCGGCAGCTTCGGCATCCTGTCCGCGGACGTGGCCACGCCGCTGGCGATGGTGCTCACCGAGATCCTGCAGAACGCGCTGGAGCACGCGTACGGGCCGAAGGCGGGCGGGGCGGTCACGGTGCGGGCGGTGCGGGGGCGGATGCCGGCCGCGGGCGGCGCGCGCGGCGGTGAGCAGCTGCTGATCACGGTGACCGACGACGGGGTCGGGCTGCCGGAGGGCTTCGACCCGCAGAAGTCGGGGAACCTGGGGCTGCAGATCGTCAGGACCCTGGTGGTGGGGGAGCTGGGCGGGACGTTCGACATGGTCCCGGCGGACCCCGCGGGGACCAGGGTGGTGCTGGAGATCCCGGTGGAGCACAGCCGCTGACGCCGGGTCAGACGCGGGAACGAAGCGAGGCCCTGTCGGCCGGGGGGGAGGGTCGACAGGGCCTCTCAAACCTGCTCCGGCCGTCGGGGGGAGTCGGCCGGAGCAGGGGTTCTGGGTGCGGGCTGTGCCGCGTGCATCGCACGGGCGGCTGCCCTCGGCTCCGACGGTATCAAACTGTCGGGCCGACGAGCGCCGCGAGTGGTGTGCGTTGCCTCGGAAGCGTCTCCACGGAGGCGCTTGATCAAGGGTTGATCAGAGGTGGTGCGAGGTAAGGCTGTTCAGGCGGTGCGCGCACGGTTGCGGGCGGCGCGGCGCTTCATCGCACGACGCTCGTCCTCGCTCATTCCGCCCCAGACGCCGGCGTCCTGGCCGGTCTCAAGGGCCCACTGCAGGCAGCTTTCCATGACCGGGCAGCGACGGCAGACGGCCTTCGCTTCCTCGATCTGCAGCAGGGCGGGCCCCGTGTTGCCGATGGGGAAGAACAGCTCGGGGTCTTCTTCCCGGCAGACAGCGCGGTGGCGCCAGTCCATGATGATCCAACTCCTCCAGCCGAACGGGATGGTCCCGACGGCTCATCGGTGGCTTGTGAATGTGAACGCTTTCACGAACCCTGCGGCAGGCACGGATCGACGGGTGGGTCGACGACGTGCGGGTGCCTGCGACGTTGCAGTTGATTCGGGCGACTCAGGCGGGTCTCCGGTAACGGTCCGTCCCGATCGCCAAGTAAAGGTTCGCAAACCTCGACTCCGGATACAACCCCCTTCGAGTAGGAATTTTTGAATCGTCGGTGTCGGCTAGGTCACACCCTGTACTTCTATGGAGTGAAGGGGTTCGAACGTTCGAGAAGAAGGAGTTGGGACCCCTCTGATCACACAATCACACGCAGTGCGCGACGTACGCCTGAGAAGCTGACTTCGTTCCGCTCTCCAAGGTGGTCTCCGTCGACCTGAAATGGCAGGGTTTCCTGCGAATGCAAGGTGAATTCCGCCAGATCGTGGTAAGCGACCACGTGTTTGCCCCTCGGGCCGACCGCCGAGGCGTCCAGGAGCTGCGGAATCGTCCGGAGGATGCCGGCCGCGGTCATCCGGGTGAGTCCGAAGAGGTCCAGATCGGTGTCGAACCCCGCTCCGGGCGAGGCGTAGACCGGGCGGGTGCCCAGGAAGGTCCACGGCGAGGTGTTGGCGACTATCGACAGGACCAGCCCGTCGACCGGCTCGACGCCGGGAATGCGGAGAGTGATCGGCCCGGTCCTGCGGTGCCGGCGCTCGCCGAAGAAGTGGCGTACCGCCTGGTCGACGTAGAGCGTGTGGGTGGAGCGCCGTCCGCTGCGGCGGGACTGCTCCACCCGGCCGACCACGCCGGCGTCGAAGCCGAAGCCGGCGGTGAAGGTGAACCAGCGCTCCGGCAGGCCCTCGGTGGCGGCCCGGCCGAGGCCGATGGTCCGCTCGCTGCCCGCCGCCAGCGCGTCCAGCAGTGCGCCGGTCGCCTCCACCGGGTCGTTGGGGAGGCCGAGCGCGCGGGCGAAGACATTGGTGCTGCCGCCGGGGACGACCGCCAATCGCGGCAGGTGTTCGGAGGGTCCCTCGGTGAGCAGTCCGTTGACGACCTCGTTGACCGTCCCGTCGCCGCCGAGCGCGACCACCAGGTCGACGGTGCCGGACGCCGCGGCGTCCCGGGCCAGATCGCGGGCGTGGCCCCGGTACCCGGTCGCCGCGACCTCCAGTTTCAGGTCGCTGGCCAGCGCGTGCGCGAGGACGTCCTTGGTCCGGCTGCTGGTGGTGGTCGCCTTCGGATTGACGACCAGGAGCGCGCGCATACCGTCAGCTTACCTACCGGCAGGTATCGGACCGGGGTGGGGGAAGCAGGTCCGCCCGGCGCGGCGGGGGCGCGGAAACCGGGGCCGGGGCGGCGGCTAGCCTGGTGGGGTGACTGCCGAAGCCTCGCTCGACGCCCGCTCCACCGCCCCCGCCGCGGCGGCCCGCCCCTGGACGCTGGTCGGCGGCGCCGCCATAGCGCTGACCCAGGGCGTGCTGATCGCCGGGTACGGCGCGTACCTCATGGTCGCCGCCCTGTTCACGCATACCAGGACCGGGGTCGGGCTGACCGAGTTCGGCGCGGTCATCGTGCTGCTGCTGGGCCTGCTGCCGCTGCTCGCCGGGCGCGCGCTGCTGCGGCTGAAGCGCTGGGGCCGCAGCCCGGCGGTGATGGTCGACACACTCTGCCTGGCCGTCACCTACTTCACCTTCCAGAACGGCGGGCTGCAGCTCCCGGTCGGCATCGTGATCGGCCTGCTCGGCATCGGCGGCGTGGTGCTGCTGCTGCACCCGCGGACCACGGCGGTGCTGTGGCCCGAGGGCGGCCGGCGCCGCTAGCGCCTACTCCTCCAGCAGCAGCTTGTCCCGCAGTTGGGCCAGGGTCCTGGCGAGCAGCCGGGACACGTGCATCTGCGAGATGCCGACCTCGGTGGCGATCTGGGACTGGGTCATGTTGCGGAAGAAGCGCAGCACCAGGATCCGCTGCTCCCGCTGCGGCAGTTGGGCCAGCAGCGGTTTCAGCGACTCGCGGTACTCCACCCCCTCCAGTGCGTCGTCCTCGGCGCCGAGGGTGTCGGCGACGGCGGGCGACTCGTCGTCGGTGTCCGGGACGTCGAGCGAGAGGGTGCTGTAGGCGTTGGCGGACTCGAGCCCCTCCAGCACCTCCTCCTCGGAGATGCCGAGCCGCTCGGCCAGTTCGTGCACGGTGGGGGAGCGGCCGTGCTGCTGGGACAGCTCGCCGGTGGCGGTGGTCAGCGACAGCCGCAGCTCCTGCAGCCGGCGCGGGACCCGGACCGCCCAGCCCTTGTCCCGGAAGTGCCGCTTGATCTCGCCGACGATGGTCGGCGTGGCGTAGGTGGAGAACTCCACGCCGCGCTCGACGTCGAACCGGTCCACCGACTTGATCAGCCCGATGGTGGCGACCTGGGTCAGGTCGTCCAGCGGCTCGCCGCGGTTGCGGAAGCGCCGGGCCAGGTGCTCGACCAGCGGGATGTGCATCCGCACCAACTGGTTCCGCAGCTCCACCCGTTCGGGGGAGTCCTTGGGCAGCCCGGCGAGCTGGACGAACAGGGCGCGGGCGGCCTCCCGGTCGGGGGCGCCGTGCCGCTGCGGGGCCGGACGGCCGCCGCCCCAGACATGCGGCGCCGCGGGGGCGTGCTCGGGGCTGGGCCCGGCCTCGCCGTCCGGGGCAGCGGGCTCCGCCGGTGCGGCGGGCACTGGCTGCGTGCCGGTGTCGGCCTGCGTACCGGGCTCCCCGTGCGCACCGGCCGACTCGGCCCCGCCCGTTGTGCCGGGACGGTCGGGATCGTCTGCGAACACCCTGTCCTCCGCCTGCTCGGTCCCGGTGCGCACGGGCTCCGGGGATGACGCCCTGTCCGGGGCGCCTGCCTGCGCGGGCACAGCGGCCTGCACCCCGGCACCGCTTGTGCGGTCCAGATCACTCACGGCGATCCCCCCGTTCCGTTCCGTTCCGGGATCAACTTGTTTACCCCGCCACCGGTTATGGCTGGCCGGGCCCCGCGCCGCGCTTCTTGTGCAGGCTGATGGTGACCGTGCGGTCCTCCTCGACCGTCGACTCGACCTCGCCGGCCAGCGCCGAGAGCACCGTCCAGGCGAAGGTGTCGCGCTCGGGTGCGCGGCCGTCCGTGGTCGGCGCCGAGACGGTGACCCGCAGCGAGTCGCCGACCAGACGGAAGACACAGGTCAGCACGCTGCCGGGGACCGCCTGCTGGAGCAGGATGGCGCAGGCCTCGTCCACCGCGATCCGCAGGTCCTCGATCTCGTCGAGGGTGAAGTCGAGCCGGGCCGCGAGGCCCGCTGTCGCGGTCCGCAGGACCGAGAGGTAGGCGCCCGCCGCTGGCAGCCGGACTTCGACGAAGTCCTTCGCCTCGGGATCGCCGTCGATCTGGGACACCCTCACCTCCGATGGTGTTGCTCCGCTGCCGCGGATGGTGCCACCGCAGCGGTTGAACTCGCAGTTGCTCTGGTGCGCAGGGCGCTGACGCCCTGCCGCGAGGTGACGCTACCGCGATCCTCGACACGGTGTCGCCCACATCCCCCGCGGGTGACTCATGGTAAGTCGTCAGCAGCGAAGCGTGGCAACGCGGGTGGGAATATCTGCAACCCGGTCGGAGCCGGGGCCCGGCCTGTGCGCGGGGGTCACACCAGGGAGCGGTGCCGGTAGCACCAGCGCCAGGATTCCCCCGGCTCGAACGAGCGCATCACCGGGTGGCCGGTGGCGTGGGAGTGCGCGGTGGCGTGCCGGCTCGGGCTGGAGTCGCAGCAGGCGACATGGCCGCAGCTGAGGCAGAGCCGCAGCTGCACCGGGTGCTGGCCCAGGGCGAGGCATTCCTCGCAGGTCTTGGCCAGGGGTTCGGGTTCCACCGCGGGCAGGTCAGACGTGTGTGAGCAACCATGCATTCCGGCCATACCCGCCAGAGTACGCGTCCGTTCGCGCGCCGCGGGACCCATCCGCGCGCCCCCTGTGCTTCGGTGTGTGCCATGTCCTCCAGTGCACTGCTGCTGCTCGTCGCCGGGAGCGCCGCCGTGGCCGGCCTGGCCCGGCGGGTACAGCTGTCCGCCCCGCTGCTGCTGGTCGCGGTCGGGCTGGTGGCCTCGTACCTGCCGGGGGTGCCCGACTACACCCTCGATCCGGAGCTGGTGCTGCCGCTGGTGCTGCCCCCGCTGCTCTACACGGCCGCGCTGGACAGCTCCTACCGCGGGCTGCGCGCCAACATCCGCCCGGTCGCGCTGCTGTCCATCGGCTATGTGCTGTTCAGCACGGTCGCGGTGGGCCTGATCGCCTACGCGGTGATCCCCGGGCTGCCGGTGGCCGGGGCGTTCGTGCTGGGCGCGGTGGTCGCCCCGCCGGACGCCGTCGCCGCGACCGCGATCGCCCGCAAGGTCGGGCTGCCCCGCCGGGTGGTCACCATCCTGCAGGGCGAGAGCCTGGTCAACGACGCCACCGCGATCACCGCCTACCGGGTCGCGGTGGCCGCCGCGGTCGGCGAGGGCTTCTCCTGGGGGACGGCCTTCGGCGAATTCCTGCTCGCCGCCCTCGGCGGCACCGCGGTCGGCCTGGTGCTGATGGTGCCGCTGCAGTGGGCCAGGACCCGGCTGAAGGACCGGCTGCTGCTGAACACCTTCTCGCTGCTGGTCCCGTTCGCCGCCTATGCCGCGGCGGAGGCCTTCCACGCCTCCGGGGTGATCGCGGTGGTGGTGGTCGGCCTCTACCTCGGCCACCACGCCCACACCGTGGACTTCGCGCTGCGGCTGCAGGAGGACTCGGTCTGGCGGATGGTCGCCTTCATCCTGGAGTCGGCGGTGTTCGCGCTGATCGGACTGCAGCTGCCGGTGGTGCTCCGGGCCCTGCGCGGCTACTCGGCAGGGGAGTTGGTGCTGTGGGCGGTGCTGGTGCTGGGCTCGGTGATCGTGATGCGCTTCGTCTGGTGCTGGCCCGCCACCTACCTCCCGGCCCGGCTCAGCAAGCGGATCCGGGAGCGCGAGGACACCCCCGACTGGACCAGGCCGTTCGTCATCGCCTGGGCCGGGATGCGCGGGGTGGTCTCGCTGGCGGTCGCCTTCTCGATCCCGGTGACGGTGAACGACGGAGCCGCCTTCCCCGACCGGGACCTGATCCTCTATCTGACCTTCGTGGTGGTGATCGGCACCCTGCTGGTCCAGGGGCTCACCCTGCCCCGGCTGGTCAACGCGCTGCCGATGCCGCCGCCCGACCCGCAGCGCGAGGTGCTGGTGGAGGCGCAGGCGCAGAACGACGCCTCGACCGCCGCCACCGACCGCCTGGACCAGTTGCTGGCCGCGCCGCGGAACCAGCTGCCGCCGCCGCTGGAGGAACGGCTGCGCCGGGTGCTGGACCGGCGCAGGAACGCGGTCTGGGAGCGCCTCGGCGCGGCGGTGGACGAGGAGAGCGGGGAGTCCGCGGACGCGGTCTACCGCAGGCTCGGCAAGGAGACCATCGCCGCCGAGCGCGACGTCTTCGTCCACCTGCGGGACGCCGACCGGATCGACGACGAACTGCTGCGCCGCCTGATCCGCAACCTGGACTTCGAGGAGGCCCTGGTCGACCGCGGCGAGGAGTGACGGCCCGGTGACCACCAGCCGCTGCCGGAACGGCAGTTCACTCCTGGGACGGACAGAGCCCGGCCGGTGGTCCGGCCGGGCTCTGGGGCGCAGCGGGTCAGGCCTTCTTGGTCTCCCAGAAGATCTTGTCGACCTCGGCGATGAGGTCGAGGGCCTTCTGGCCGGTCGCCGGGTCCGTGGAGGCCTTGGCGGCGCTGAGGGCCTTGAGGGTGTCGTTCACGAGCTGGTGGAGCTGCGGGTAGGCCTCGAAGTGCGGGGCCTTGAAGTAGTCGGACCAGAGCACCGACACATGGTGCTTGGCCAGCTCGGCGCGCTCCTCCTTGATGACGATGGCGCGCGCGCGGAAGTGCGGGTCGTCGTTGGCCTGGTACTTCTCCTGGGTGGCCTTGACCGACTCCGCCTCGATACGGGCCTGCGCCGGGTCGTAGACGCCGCAGGGCAGGTCGCAGTGGGCGTGGACAGTGATCCGCGGTGCAAACAGCCGAGAGAACATGGAAGTCCCTTTCCTGTGATCGTCTTCCCGCGCACGAGATTACTCCGAATCCGGTGGCGAATCGCGTCCAGCCCCCGGTCCTAGGGCAAAAGCTGTAGGGAGCGTGGACATCGGGGCCGGGTGGGAGAAGATGGAACCGGGTGCACCGCTCGACGGCGGTGGGCCAGGTGGCAGGCAGGTCCGCACGGGACGAACGGGATGAACGGCATGGCGGAGCAGAAGCACGGACCGGCCCCTGACCCTTTCCCGCAGGAGCCGCCGGAGGGGGGCACCACGCCTGGGCGGTTCGGCGTGCTGGATGTTGACGGACCGTCGATGGCGCCCACCCTGTCCCACGGCGACCGGCTGTTCTGCAGCTACGGCGGCGGACGGGTGCGGGCCGGGTCGATCGTGGTGGCCCGGCACCCGCTGCGGCAGGACCTCTTCGTGGTGAAGCGGGCGGTGGAGCGGCGTCCGGACGGGTGGTGGCTGCTGTCCGACAACAGCAGGGTGGAGGGCGACAGCCGCGACTTCGGCCCGGTCCCGGACGACCTGGTGCTCGGCCGGGTGCTGTTGCGGATCAGCCCGCGCCCGTCCTGGCTGGCCCCGGCCGGCTGGCTGGAGCGGCTGCTGACCCGGGTCCCGTACGGCCTGGCCCGCCGGTTCGGCGCGTTCCGCCGGGTCCGCGCCGAGCTCTAGCCGCGGGCCTGCCACGCGCGCGCCCGCTCCAAGCCGCGCGCCCGGCTGCGGGCGGCGCGTCAGACGCTGTTCTCCCGTGCCTCCTCGCGCTTGCGGGCGCGGTACGCGGCGACGTTGGCCCGGGTCGCGCAGCGGTCCGAGCAGTAGCGGCGGGAGCGGTTGGTGGAGGTGTCCAGGTACGCGTTGCGGCAGGGCGCGGCCTGGCAGATGCCGAGCCGCTCCACCCCGTGCTGGGTGAGGTGGACCGCCAGGCCCATGCTGGCCCCCGCGGCGAACAGCGCGGTGGCGCTGCCGGCGTTCTCGGCCAGGTGCATGTGCCACTGCGGGCGGCCCCGGTCGTCCAGCAGGCCGTGCCCGGACACGATCGGGCTGACCGGGTACTCGGTGAGCAGCTCGTTGAGCAGGTTCACCGCGCGCGACTCGTCGCCCTCCGCGGCCGACTCGAACACGGCGCGCAGCCTGATCCGGACCGACCGCAGCCGCGGCAGGTCGCCCGCGTCGGCCAGCTTCAGCCCGCGACTGCCGGGGCTGAACAGCCGGCGCACGGCTTCCACGGTGGTGAGCCCGTCCGTGTGCCGATCGGGCTCCTCCGTGTTCACCAGCCTGACGGCCAGGTCCGCGTAGGAGGCGAGCTCCACGGTGTGCTCCTCGGTGGTGGGGTCGGTCCGGGACGGTCTGGCCTCCAAGGGTATGACGCCGCGAACCCCGGCCTCCGTCGCGGAGGCCGGGGTTCGCACGGAGGTGCTCCGCCGAGGGGTCAGAGCACCTTGGAGAGGAAGCCGCGGGTGCGCTCGTGCTGCGGATTGGTCAGCACCTCGCGCGGGTGGCCCGACTCGACCACGATGCCGTCGTCCATGAACACCAGGGCGTCGCCGACCTCGCGGGCGAAGCCCATCTCATGGGTGACCACGATCATGGTCATGCCCTCCTCGGCCAGGCCGCGCATGACGTCCAGCACGTCCCCGACCAGCTCCGGGTCCAGCGCCGAGGTGGGCTCGTCGAAGAGCATCAGTTTGGGCTCCATCGCCAGCGCACGGGCGATCGCCACCCGCTGCTGCTGGCCGCCGGAGAGCTGGGACGGGTAGTTGCCCGCCTTGTCGGCCAGGCCGACCCGGGCGAGCAGCGCCTCGCCCCGCTCGCGGGCGGCCTGCTTGGCCTCGCCCTTGACCCGGACCGGCGCCTCGATGATGTTCTCCAGCGCGGTGAGGTGCGGGAACAGGTTGAAGCGCTGGAACACCATGCCGATGTCGCGCCGCTTCAGCGCGACCTCGCGGTCCTTCAGCTCGTGCAGCTTGCCGTTCTTCTCCCGGTAGCCGACCAGGTCGCCGTCGACGTAGAGCCGTCCGGCGTTGATCTTCTCCAGGTGGTTGATACAGCGCAGGAAGGTCGACTTGCCCGACCCGGACGGGCCGACCAGGCAGAACACCTCTCCGGCCCTGACCTCCAGGTCGATCCCCTTGAGGACCTCGACCTGCCCGTACGACTTGTGCACCTGCTGGGCGCGGACCATGGGCTCGCCGATGCCGTTCACGCGGTACCTCCCGGCTGGGCGTGGACCTGGCGCGAGAAGAGGTTCTCCCGCACCTTCTGCCAGGGCGTCTTGGGCAGGACCCGGTTGGTGCCGCGGGCGTAGTAGCGCTCCACGTAGAACTGCCCGACCGAGAGGATCGAGGTGATCAGCAGGTACCAGAGGCTGACGCCGATGAGCGAGGGGATCACGTAGAGGGTGCGGTTGCCGATGTCCTGCCCGGCCCGGGTCAGCTCCACGATGGCGATGGTGCTGACCAGCGAGGTGGTCTTGAGCATGGAGATGGTCTCGTTGCCGGCCGGCGGGATGATCACCCGCATCGCCTGCGGCAGCACGATCCGGCCCAGGGTCTGCGCATGGGTCAGGCCGAGCGAGGAGGCGGCCTCGGCCTGGCCCTCGTCCACCGACAGGATGCCGGCCCGGACGATCTCGGAGAAGTACGCGGCCTCGTTCAGGCCCAGGCCCAGCACGCAGACGGTGAGCCCGGAGATCAGGTCGTTGTAGTTCCAGGAGACGAAGGTCGGCCCGAACGGGATGCCGAGGCCGACCTTGGGGAACACCGCGCCGAGGAAGTTCCAGAAGAACAGCTGGACCAGCACCGGGGTGCCCCGGAAGATCCAGATGTAGACCCAGGAGACCCCGCTGAGCACCGGGTTCTTCGACAGCCGCATCACCGCCAGCAGGATGCCGCCGACGACCCCGATGACCATGGAGAGCACGGTCAGCAGCAGGGTCTTCTGGAGGCCCGCGATCACCGTCTTGTCGGCGAAGACCTGGGTGACCACGTCCCAGTGCAGGGCGGAGTTGGTCACGACGGATTTGACGAACATCGCCGCGAGCACCGCGATCACGGCGACGGCGACCCATCGGCCCGGGTGCCTGACGGGGACGGCCCGGATGTCCTCGGGCCGTCCCGCCGACGGCACCCCAGGCTGTGCGTCCTGAGGAGTAGTCATGTCTGTGGCTCTCGTTCCGGTGGCCGGCCGATCAGCTGGTCGCGCCGTTGAGGACGATCTGGTCGGCGGTCAGCGCGCCGGAGGCGACGCCCCACTTGGTGAGGATCTGGGTGTACGTGCCGTCCTTGATCAGGTCCTTGAGCGCGCCCTGGATCGCCCCGGCCAGCGGGCTGCCCTTGGGGACGACGATGCCGTAGGGGGCGTTGTTGTAGTTGGAGCCGATCTTCTGCAGCGCGCCGTTGCTCTGCTTGACGGCGTAGTCGATCACCGGGGAGTCGGCCATCATCGCCTGGTCGCGCTTGGCGATCAGCGCGGTGGTGGCGTCGGTCTGGGCGTCGAACTTGTCGCCGCCGCCGGGGATGATCTTCTTCCCGGCCTTGAGGCAGGCCGGGTTGATGGTCTGCGCGATCTCGGCGGACTCAGTGGTGTTGTTCTGCACCGCCACCTTGATCCCGCACAGGTCGGCCGCGGTGCCGCCGATCTTGTCCGGGTTGCCGCTGAGCACCGCGATGGCCTCGCCCGCGTTGAAGTACTGGACCATGTCGATCTGCTTCTCGCGCTCCTTGGTGTCGGTGAAGGAGGAGAGGCTCAGGTCGTACTTCTTGGCGGTGATGCCGCCGATGATGCTGCCGAAGTCGGCGCTCTGCCAGTCCGCCTTCAGGCCCAGCTTGGCCAGGATCGCGTTGCCCAGGTCGACGTCCATGCCGACGACCGCGCCGCTGGCGTCCTTGAACTCGTCCGGGGCGTAGGTCGAGTCGGTGGCGACGGTCAGCGTCCCCTTGGCCTTGAGGTCGGCCGGGAGCATAGCCACCAGGGCGGCGTCGGGACCGGCGGTGTTGACCGTCTGCGAGGCGTCGGGAGCCGCGCCGGTGTTGCCGTCGATCTTGGAGCTGCCACAGGCGGTCAGCATCAGCGAGCCGGCCGCCAGCACCGCGCCGGTCGCGATGACGCGCTTGGCTATGAATCGGGCCATGAGGGGGTGCCTCCTGAGAGAGGGGTGAGCAGTCGTCACAGCGGGGTGCACACCTTTATGCGACGCCACGACCAGTGAATGAAATCGAATCTTGCCACCCCCGGGCTGCCATCAGGGTCACCATCTGTGTCAAAATCCCATAACGGGTGACCCCCGTCGCATGAGCAGGCCACCGGATCGGGACCGATCCGGGAGGCGTGAGGACCGGAAGCCGACGACGCAGGCTCCGGAACCGAAGCGCTTCACCACTACGGCAAGCTCCCCTTCACTCCGATGTCCTCGTCCTCCGTTCGAGTGCAAATCCACCGTCTGTGCGGGCGGATCGAACGACCATGAGCCCTGTGCAGGCCCAGTGACGTGGACGAACAGACGAAGGTACGGCCGACGCGCCCCGGCTAGTGTCGAGAACGGCACCCACCGGACGCATCGCAGCACTACCCACCCTCACCCGTACGACGACGAAGAGGTCATCGTGGCAGCCGAGATCATCAGTCCCCGCTCGCTGGACGAGCAGGATCCCATCGACCCCGCCTTCGCACTCCACCGCGGCGGCAAGATGGAGATCACCGCGACCGTGCCGGTGTGCGACGCGGACGACCTGTCCCTGGCCTACACCCCCGGGGTGGCCAGGGTCTGCACCGCCATCGCCGAGACCCCCGACCTGGTCAACGACTACACCTGGAAGTCCAACGTCGTTGCCGTCGTCACCGACGGAACGGCCGTGCTGGGCCTCGGCGACATCGGCCCCGAGGCCTCGCTCCCGGTGATGGAGGGCAAGGCGATCCTGTTCAAGCAGTTCGGCGGCGTCGACGCGGTGCCGATCGCCCTCGCCACCAAGGACACCGAGGAGATCATCGAGACGGTGATCCGGCTCGCGCCGTCCTTCGGCGGGGTCAACCTGGAGGACATCTCCGCGCCGCGCTGCTTCGAGATCGAGCGCCGGCTGCAGGAGGCCCTGGACATCCCGATCTTCCACGACGACCAGCACGGCACCGCCGTGGTCACCCTGGCCGCGCTGCGGAACGCCGCCAAGCTCACCGGCCGCACCCTGGCCGACCTGCGCGCGGTCATCTCCGGCGCGGGCGCGGCCGGGATCGCCATCGCCAAGATCCTGGTCGGCGCGGGCATCGGCGACGTGGTGCTCTGCGACCGGCAGGGCGCCGTGCACGTCGGTCGCACCGACCTCACCGACGTCAAGCGGGAGATCGCCGAGCTGACCAACCGCGGCGGCCTCTCCGGCTCGCTGGTGGACGTGCTGGCCGGCGCCGACGTCTTCATCGGCGTCTCCGGCGGGACGGTGCCGGAGGCCGCGGTCGCCACCATGGCGCAGGACTGCTTCATCTTCGCGATGGCCAACCCCAACCCCGAGGTGCACCCGGACGTCGCGCACAAGTACGCGGCCGTGGTCGCCACCGGGCGCAGCGACTTCCCGAACCAGATCAACAACGTGCTGGCGTTCCCGGGGATCTTCGCGGGCGCACTGCAGGTCCGGGCGAGCCGGATCACCGAGGGCATGAAGATCGCAGCGGCGGACGCCCTGGCCGAGCTGGTCGGCGACGACCTCGCGGCGGCCCAGGTCATCCCCAGCCCGTTCGACGCCCGGGTCGCCCCGGCGGTGACCAAGGCGGTCGCAGCGGCAGCCCGCGCCGAGGGCGTGGCCCGTCGCTGACCCTGCGGGTCGCGCTGTGGCGCGGGGGTGTGGCGGCTGTCCGGGAGACCGGGTGTCGGGGTGTGTGTGCGCCCCGACACCCCGAGTCCGCTCCGGCCAGAGGACGTATGTCACATCGGGTCATGGTTCCGGGTGACGGCGGGTCAGCCCTAAGGTCGGGGGCATGTTCGCTGCCTACGCCGCCCGTATCGACGCCGATGACCCGCTGAGCGGGCTGGAACTGGGCGAGCGCCCCGAGCCGGAGCCCCGTCCCGGCTGGAGCACCGTCACGGTCAAGGCCGCCAGCCTGAACCACCATGACCTCTGGTCGCTCCGCGGGGTCGGCCTGCCGCCGGGCAAGCTGCCGATGATCCTCGGCTGCGACGCGGCGGGGGTGGACCAGGACGGCAACGAGGTGGTGCTGCACTCCGTGGTCGGCCAGACCGGACACGGCGTTGGGCCGGACGAGCCCCGCTCCATCCTCACCGAGCACTACCAGGGCACCTTCGCCCAGCAGGTCTCCGTGCCGACCTGGAACCTGCTGCCCAAGCCCGCCGAGCTGAGCTTCGAGCAGGCCGCCTGCCTCCCCACGGCCTGGCTCACCGCCTACCGGATGCTGTTCACCAACGCGGGCGTCAAGCCCGGCGCGACCGTCCTGGTGCAGGGCGCGGGCGGCGGCGTCGCCACCGCGCTGATCGTCCTCGGCCGGGCGGCCGGCCTGCGGATGTGGGCCACCAGCCGGGACGAGGCCAAGGCCGCGCGGGCGATTGAGCTGGGCGCGGACCAGGTCTTCGGGAGCGGTGCGAGGCTTCCGGAGCGGGTGGACGCGGTGATGGAGACGGTCGGCGCCGCGACCTGGGCACACTCCGTCAAGTCGCTGAAGCCGGGCGGCACGATCGTCATCTCCGGCGCGACCAGCGGGGCGAACCCCCCGGCCGAACTGACCCGGATCTTCTTCCTGGAGCTCAAGGTCGTCGGCTCCACTATGGGCACCAAGGACGAGCTCGCCGGACTGCTCCAGCTCTGCGCCAGCACCGGCATCCGCCCGGTCATCGACAGCGTGCTGCCCCTCGCCGAGGCCCGTGAGGGCTTCGCCCGCCTGGAAAGGGGCGACGTCTTCGGCAAGATCGTGCTGAACCCCTGACAGCCCAAAGCAGGGGCGCGGGGAACCACGCCACGGTGGTTCCCCGCGCCCCCGCCGGGGCCGTCAGCCCCGCAGGCGTCGGGCCGCGTCGGTGAGGACGGCTCGGGCTCGGGACAGGCCTGCGGCGTCGAAGCCGGCGTCCCTCGCGCTGTCGCGGACCTCGTCGCGGAAGCGGTCCAGCAGTCCGCTCAGCTCGCGGAGCGGGTCCCCGGAGGGGTCCGTCGCCGTCCACGACGGCAGGTCCGCCGCGTCCTCGGCCCCGTCCTCGGCGCCGTCCTTGTCCAGGTCGATGCGGTCGACCCGAACGCTCTCCGCCGTGCTCGGCGCGGGACCGCCCCAGCGGGACGGGTCCGCCAGCCCGGACAGCGTGCGGGTCAGTTCAGCCAGCCCCTCGCTCAGCCCGGACGGCCAGTCCCCGTTCTTCGCGCCGGCCCGGATCTGCTCGCCGATCCGCTGGGCCTCGTTCCGCACCTGGTCCCGGACCGCCCGGGTCTGCTCACGGGTGGCGCGGGCCTCCTCGCGGGCGCTGCGCGCCTGCTCCTTGGCCTGCCGGGCCTGCTCCTTCGCCTGTTCCTTGGCTTGGCGCCACTCCTCCTTGGCGCGCTGCCAGGCCTCCTTGTCCATGCCGGAGGGCATGGTCCACGGACCCTCGCCCCAGACCGGGTCCGGGCCCCAGCCCTTCGCGGTGCCCTTGGTCTGCCGGCGGGACTCCTTGGCCGCGCGGCGGATCTCCTCGCGGAGGTCCTTCGCCGAGTCGCGGACGTCCTCGCGGATCTGGTCCGCCAACTGGGCCACCGAGTCCCGGATCTCGGACTCCAGCGCCTCGATCTCCGGGGCGCGGTCGGCCAGTTCGGTGCGTCCGGCGTCGGTGATCCGGTAGACCTTGCGGCCGCCCTCGACGGTGTGCGAGACCAGGCCCTCCTGCTCCAGCTTGGCCAGCCGCGGGTAGACCGTCCCGGCGGAGGGCGCGTACAGGCCGTGGAAGCGCTCCTCCAGCAGCCGGATCACCTCGTAGCCGTGCCGCGGGGCCTCGTCCAGCAGCTTGAGCAGGTAGAGACGGAGGCGGCCGTGGGCGAAGACAGGGCTCATGCCTGGTCCTCCTTGTCGAATCCGATGGCGAGCGGGGCGGCCGGGGCGTCGTCCTCGGCGGCGGGGCGGCGGAGCAGGGCGACCGAGCCGGAGACCGTGGTGATCTTCAGCTTGCCGGTGCCCTTGCCGAGCGTCCCGGTGATCTGCTTGGCGCCCCAGCTGCCGCCGACCCGCAGCTCGTCGAAGGCGTTGGACAGGGCGCCGCTGGTGGTGTTGGCGTGCACCTGGGCGTCGGTGGGGGCCGGGATGCGCACCGCGACCTCGCCGGAGACGTTGTTGAGGTGGACGTCGATGGCGTTGTCGTGGGCCAGGTCGACGGTGACCGGGCCGCTGACCGAGTTGGCCTTGATGGTGCCGCTGGTCCCCTCGAACACGGTCAGCTCGCCGGAGACGGTGTTGACCTTGAGGTCGCCGGACACCGCCTGCGCCTGGACGGCGCCGGAGACGGTGTTGGCGTCGACCGGCCCGGAGAGCTTGACCAGGGTGGTCGAGCCGCTGGCGCTGTGCACGGTGACCGGGGCGGTGATGCCGGAGATGACGGTGTCGGACGAGGCCGAGCCCAGCTCGACCCGCGCCCCGGCCGGGACCGCGAGCGAGACCACGGCGCGGCGCCGGTTCCCCTGCTGCCACTTGCCGAGGAACGAGACCAGGGACTTCCAGGAGAAGTCCTTCCAGGTCAGGTCCTCGTAGGTGACGACCAGCTCGCCGTCGTCCAGGGTGACCCTGAGCGGGGCCCCCTCGATCTCGGTGACTTCGATCCTGGCCGGGCCCTCACTGGCCACGACGTTGACAGCGCCGGCGATGGTGCGCACCCGCAGCCGGGTGACCGGGCTGTCGAAGGTGAGCTTCTCGGGCGCGCTGACGGTCCACTGCTCAGACATACTGACTCCCCGCTGGATACGACTTCTGCTATTCACGATATATCGCGTAGCTCGGAAGTCAAGCAGTATCGCGAAACCCCTCCTGGGTCGGACGTCAGTCGTCCTCGTCGTCGTCCAGCCGGGCCAGCCAGGTCGCCAGCCGCTCGATCGGCACCTCGAACTCCGGGTTCAGATCCACGAACTCCTGCAGCCGGTCGGCCAGCCAGTCGAAGCCGACCTCCTCCTCGCCGCGCCGGGTCTGCAACTCCTCGATGCCTTGGTCGGTGAAGTTCACGTGCGTCTCTCCTGGTGGTGGGTGTGCGGCGGGCTCGGCCCCCCGACTGCGGGGGGCCGGGCCCGTGCTCCGTACGGTCAGATCGCGAAGACGTCCTCGACCAGTTGGGCCTGTTCTGCGGCGTGGCGCTTGGCCGAGCCGACGGCCGGGGCCGAGGACGACGGCCGGGCGACGCGGCGCAGCCGCGAGCCGTTGGCGTTGCGGCCGACCACCACGTCCAGGTGGTCCACCAGGTTGAGCGCGATGAACGGCCACGCGCCCTGGTTGGCCGGCTCCTCCTGGGCCCAGACGTACTGGACGTCGTCGCCGTAGCGCTGCAGCTCCTCCTGGAGCTCGGCGATCGGCAGCGGGTACAGCCGCTCCACCCGGACCAGCGCGGTGTCGGTGATCCCGCGCTCGGTGCGGGCCGCCTCCAGGTCGTAGTAGAACTTCCCGGCGGTGATGACGACCTTGCGGACCTCGGACGGCTTGACCGTGCTGTCGCCGATCACCGGGCGGAAGCCGCCGGTGGTGAACTCCTCGGTCTTCGACGCCGCGGCCTTCAGTCGCAGCATCGACTTCGGGGTGAAGACGATCAGCGGCTTGTGGTGCGGGTTGTGCACCTGCCAGCGCAGCAGGTGGAAGTAGTTCGACGGCAGGGTCGGCTGGGCCACCGTCATGTTCTTGTCGGCGCACAGCTGCAGGAAGCGCTCGATCCGGGCGGACGAGTGGTCCGGTCCCTGGCCCTCGTAGCCGTGCGGGAGCAGCAGGGTGACCCCGGAGGTCTGGCCCCACTTGGCCTCGGCGGAGGTGATGAACTCGTCCACGATGGTCATCGCGCCGTTGACGAAGTCGCCGAACTGCGCCTCCCACGCCACCAGGGCGTTCGGGCGGGCCAGCGAGTAGCCGTACTCGAAGCCCATCGCCGCGTACTCGCTGAGCAGCGAGTCGTAGACGGTGTAGCGGGCCTGGTCGTCCGTCAGGTAGAGCAGCGGGGTGTAGTCCTCGCCGGTGACCCGGTCGACCAGCACCGCGTGCCGGGTGCCGAAGGTGCCGCGGCGGCTGTCCTGGCCGGCCAGCCGGACCGGGTGGCCCTCCATCAGCAGCGAGCCGATGGCGAGGGTCTCGCCCATGGCCCAGTCGATGGTGCCGTCCTCGATCATCGCGGCCCGGCGCTGCATCTGCGGCAGCAGCCGCGGGTGCACGGTCAGCCAGTCCGGCAGCGCGACCTGGGACTCGGCGATCCGCTTGACCGTCTCCTGGGAGATCGCGGTCTGCAGCGACACCGGGAAGTCCGCGGTCGGCCGGGCGCTGGTGGTCGGGGTCGGCGTCGAGTTGGCCTCGCGGACCTCGGCGAAGACCTTCTCCAGCTGGTCCTGGTAGTCCTTGAGGGCCTGCTCGGCCTCCTCCACCGTGATGTCGCCGCGACCGATCAGGCCCTCGGTGTAGAGCTTGCGCACCGAGCGCTTCTTGTCGATCAGGTCGTACATCAGCGGCTGGGTGAACGAGGGGTTGTCGGCCTCGTTGTGCCCGCGGCGGCGGTAGCAGATGAGGTCGATGACCACGTCCTTGCCGAACGCCTTGCGGAACTCGAAGGCCAGCCGCGCCACGCGGACCACGGCCTCCGGGTCGTCGCCGTTCACGTGGAAGATCGGCGCCTCGATCATGCGGGCCACGTCGGTGCAGTACATCGACGAGCGCGAGGCGGCCGGGGCGGCGGTGAAGCCGACCTGGTTGTTGATCACCACGTGCACGGTGCCGCCGGTGCGGTAGCCGCGCAGCTGCGACATGTTCAGGGTCTCCGCGACCACGCCCTGGCCGGCGAAGGCCGCGTCGCCGTGGATCTGCACGGCGAGGACGTCGAAGGAGTCGCCGGCCTTGTCCAGGATGTCCTGCTTGGCCCGGACGATGCCCTCGACCACCGGGTCCACGGCCTCCAGGTGCGAGGGGTTCGCGGCCAGCGAGACCCGGATGGTCTCGCCGTCCAGCCCGGTGAAGGTGCCTTCGGAGCCCAGGTGGTACTTGACGTCGCCGGAGCCGTGCATCGACTTCGGGTCCAGGTTGCCCTGGAACTCCCGGAAGATCTGCGCGTAGGACTTGCCGACGATGTTGGCCAGCACGTTCAGCCGGCCGCGGTGGGCCATGCCGATCACGCACTCCTGCAGCCGGGCCTCGGCGGCGGAGTCCAGGATCGCGTCCAGCAGCGGGATGACGGACTCGCCGCCCTCCAGCGAGAAGCGCTTCTGGCCGACGTACTTGGTCTGCAGGAAGGTCTCGAACGCCTCGGCGGCGTTGAGCCGGCGCAGGATGCGCAGCTGCTCCTCGCGCTCCGGCTTGTCGTTGCCGCGCTCGACCCGGGCCTGGATCCAGCGGCGCTGCTTGGGGTCCTGGATGTGCATGTACTCGATGCCGACGGTGCGGCAGTACGAGTCGCGCAGCACGCCGAGGATGTCGCGCAGCTTCAGCGTCGCCCGCCCGGCGAAGCCGCCGACCGCGAACTCGCGCTCCAGGTCCCACAGCGTCAGGTCGTGCGCCTGGACATCGAGGTCGGGGTGCTTGCGCTGCTTGTACTCCAGCGGGTCGGTGTCCGCCATCAGGTGGCCGCGGACCCGGTAGGAGTGGATCAGCTCCATCACCCGGGCGGTCTTGTTGACCTCGTTGTCGTGGCTGTTGTCCACGTCGGTGGCCCAGCGGACCGGCTCGTACGGGATCCGCAGCGACTCGAAGATCTCGTCGTAGAAGTCGGCCTGGCCCAGCAGCATCTGGTGCATCGTCCGGAGGAACTCGCCGGACTGCGCGCCCTGGATCACCCGGTGGTCGTAGGTCGAGGTCAGCGTCATGACCTTGGAGATGCCCAGCCGGGACAGGGTCTCCTGGGAGGAGCCCTGGAACTCGGCCGGGTACTCCATCGCGCCGACGCCGAGGATGGTGCCCTGACCGGGCATCAGCCGGGGGACGGAGTGCACCGTGCCGATGCCGCCCGGGTTGGTCAGCGAGGCGGTGACGCCGGAGAAGTCGTCCACCGTCAGCTTGTTCTGCCGGGCCCGGCGGACGATGTCCTCGTAGGCCTGCCAGAAGCCGAAGAAGTCCAGCGTCTCGGCCTTCTTGATGGCGGCCACGACCAGCTGGCGGTCGCCGTTCGGCTTGGTCAGGTCGATCGCCAGGCCGAGGTTCACGTGCTCGGGCTTGACCAGGAAGGGCTTGCCGTCCTTCTCCTGGAAGCCCTGGTTCATGGCCGGCATCGCCTTGATCGCCTGCACCATGGCGTAGCCGATGATGTGGGTGAAGGAGACCTTCCCACCACGGGCGCGCTTCAGGTGGTTGTTGATGACGATGCGGTTGTCGATCAGCAGCTTGGCCGGGACCGCGCGGACGCTGGTCGCGGTCGGCATGGTGAGCGAGGCGTCCATGTTCGCGACGATCCGGGCGGAGGGGCCCTTGAGGGCGATCAGCTCGGGACCGGTGGGGGCGACGGGGGACGTCACGTTCTTGCTGTCCTTAGGAGATTCGGCCTGGTCGGCCGGGATGGAAACCGGGCGCGGGGCGGGCGCGGGAGCCGCGGGGGGCTTCGGCGGCGCGGGAGCCGCCGCGGTCGGCGGGGCCGGAGCCGCTGCCGGTGCGGCCGACGCCGGGGCCGGAACGGCCGGGGCGGGCGCGGGGACGGCCGGTGCGGGGGCCGCGGCCGGGGGCGAGGGGACTGCTGCCGCCGTCACCTCGGCTCCGGCGGGGGCACCCGCTTTTGCTCCGTAGTCGGCGAAGAAGTCCCACCAGGCCCGGTCTACGGTGTTCGGGTCCTGGAGGTACTGCTGGTAGATCTCGTCGACGAGCCACTCGTTGGGGCCGAACCCTGCGGTCGGGTCCGCGCCCGGACCGGTGTGCACCGGACCTGGGTCTGTGGCGGTCGAACTGGTTGAGGTATGGGGGGACTCTGGCGACACGGCGGCAACCGCCCTCTTCCGCTTCCTTAAGAATGGTGGACAGCGGATGCCAAGGCTACGCCCCCGAAGCCTGTCCGCGCAGGTCCCGACCCCCGGTCGTCGCCCAGATCACAGTGCGGGCCCCCGGATTGGCAGAAAATCGATGTTAGGGATCGGTCGTTGTGGGGGAGAACGAGTGGCTGTTCGCTCAGAACAGGCCGATAAATGAGGACAAAGCCAGCCTCATGGGACAACTGTCCCAAGCCTGTAACAGTGGGACGGAAGCAAGGGGCGGAAGCCCGGCGGAACCGCCGTCAGCCCCGGCCGACCCGGTGCCCCTGCCGCGGTCCCGGCAGGGTGATCCGGATCAGGCAGCCCTCCTCCGAGTCGGCGACCGCGATGCTCCCGCCGTGCAGGTCCACCGCCCAGCGGGCGATCGCCAGGCCGAGCCCGGTGCCGCCGTCGCTGCCGGGGCCCTGCGCGGTCGGCCCGCTGCCCCGGCTGAACCGTTCGAACACCCGGTGCCGGTCCTCCGGGCTGATCCCCGGGCCCTGGTCGGCGACCTCCAGCAGCAGCCCGTGCCCGCCCTCGGCGCGGGCCCGCACCGTCACCGTGCCGTCCTTGGGGCTGTGCCGGCAGGAGTTGTCGACCAGGTTGGCGACCACCTGGTGCAGCCGCTCCGGGTCGGCGACCGCGGTCAGGCCGGGCGCGACGTCCAGCGAGAGCGACACGTCGCGGCGGCGGCTGGCCCCGCCGGAGGTCGAGCCGTCCACGGTGAGGCCGCGCAGCACGCCGGTCAGGAACGGCTCCACGCCGAACTCGCGGGTGTCCAGCGCGGCCACCCCGTCGGCCAGTTTGGAGAGGTCCAGCAGATGCGCGACCAGGCGGCCGAGCCGCTCGGTCTGCTCCAGCGCGGCGGCCATGGTGGCCTGCTCGGGCTGGACGATGCCGTCCACCACGTTCTCCAGCACCGCGCGCAGCGCCGCGATCGGGGTGCGCAGCTCGTGCGAGACGTTGGCGATCAGCTCCCGGCGCTGCCGGTCGGCCGCCTCCAGGTCGGCGGCCATGGTGTTGAACGCGGTGGCCAGCTCGCCGACCTCGTCCCGCGAGCTGGTCGACAGCTCGCGGCTGTAGTCCCCGGCAGCCATGGCCCGCGCGGCGGCGGTCATCTCCCGCAGCGGCGCGGTCATGCCGTGCGCCAGCAGTTGGGTGAACAGCAGCGAGGCGACCACCGAGAAGATCATGACGATCCGGATCTGGGTGTCCGAGTGCAGTGCCAGCACCACCATCAGGGTGGAGATGGCGACCGAGGTGATGACCAGGACCGCCAGCTTGGCCTTGATCGAGCGCAGCGGGTCCAGCGGCCGCAGGTCGGCCCAGATCCGCCCGCCGGCCCGCCGCAGCAGGTTCGGCCGGACCGAGCCGTCGTCGGCAGTCACGGCGTCGGAGCCTCCAGGGCGTAGCCGACGCCGTGCACCGTGCGGATCCAGTTGGCGCCGATCTTCCGGCGCAGCGCCTTCACATGGCTGTCCACGGTGCGGGTGCCGGAGGCGTCGGTCCAGTCCCAGACCTCGGCGAGCAGCTGCTCGCGGGTCAGCACCGCGCGCGGCTGCGCGGCCAGGCAGGCCAGCAGGTCGAACTCGGTGGGGGTGAGGTGGACGTCGCCGCCGGAGACCCGGACCCGGCGCTGGACGTGGTCGATCTCCAGCTCGCCCAGCCGCAGCGTCCCGCCGACCGGGGTGCGGGCGGCCAGCTGGGCCCGCTCGACCCGGCGCAGCAGCACATTGACCCGGGCCGCCAGCTCGCGCATGGAGAACGGCTTGGTCATGTAGTCGTCCGCGCCGACGCCGAGGCCCACCAGCAGGTCGGTCTCGTCGTCGCGGGCGGTCAGCATCAGCACCGGGACCGGCCGGTGCGCCTGGATCCTGCGGCACACCTCCAGGCCGTCGAAGCCGGGCAGCATCACGTCCAGCACCACCAGGTCCGGCTGCCAGGTCTGGAAGCAGTCCACCGCGGTCGGCCCGTCGTGGGAGACGGCGACCCGGAAGCCCTCCGCGCCCAGTCTGGCCGCGATGGACTCGGCGATCGTCGGCTCGTCCTCGACGACGAGCACGCGCCGCTGACCTCCGGCACTACCGGTCTCCTGCTGCTGCACATCCGTCACGACCACGCCACCGCCCCCAGGGCTTGCGGGTTCCCCGGCGGCGAGCACCGCGGGACCGTTCTGTCTCATCCGTACCTGCCGGTCATCTTGCCGGTCATCAGCCACTGCTTCACCCGCTCCAGCCGCGGTTGTCCACCCGTCGCCAGGAGCAGCGTACGGACCGGTGATGTCCCCGAAGAGGCGGTCTTCTGCAAACCGGCCATTCGGGGGGCGGCATGGGCGTAGACCCTACCGGGTGGCGAGGTGGACCACATCGGGCAGGCCCCGTTCCACTTCCACCGGCAGTTCGATGGACCAGACCTGGCGGAAGCGGGAGCCGAGGCGGCGCTCGAACTCCGGGGAGGGGGCCGCGCTCCAGACCGCCAGCACGCCGCGGGGCGTCAGCGCGCGCTCCAGCAGCGCCAGGCCCGAATCGCCGTAGAGGCTGTCGTTGGACTCGGTGACGGTCCAGTCCGGGCCGTTGTCGATGTCCAGGCAGAGGACGTCGTAGCGGGCCTCCGCCTCGGCCGAGGCGAGGTGCCGGAGCAGGTCGTCGTGGACGATCCGGACCCGCGGGTCCTGGTGGCCGGTTCCGGCGAAGGGCGCGAGCGGGGCGTCCGCGGCGGTGTGCCAGTCGATCACGGCCTGCTCGCGTTCGAGGACGGTGACGGCGGCCGGGCGCGGGTCGGCGGCGGCCTGGGCCAGCGAGAAGCCGACGCCGAGCCCGCCGACCAGCAGTTCCGGGGCGGTGCCGGGCGAACCTTCGGCGAAGGCGTCGAGCGCGGCGGTGACCAGGGCGCGTTCGGAGCGGCCGTCCGAGGTGTCCATCAGGAAGCAGCCGTTGGCGATGATCTCGTACCGCTCGCCGCGGCGCCGCAGCACCGCCTCGCCGTACGGCCCGTCACGGCGGTCCAGGATCTCGGGGGAATGCTGCTCGGGCATGGCGGCGCGTCTCTCCGTGTTGGCAACGGTGGGTGGCCATTGTGACGCACCGGGGCTGATCGCTCACGGCGAACACGGGTGGGGAACACTGAGGGGGTCAATCTCCTTTAGTCCAGGTAACTCAACTTTGCTTACTTGGGAGAGATCATGGCGACTGCCTCATCGTTGACCCTGCCGGTGCTGCCGCTCGACGACGACGCGGTGCTGCCGGGCATGGTCGTCCCGCTCGACCTGTCCGACCCCGACGTCCGCGCGGCCGTCGAGGCCGCGCAGGCGGCGGTGCGGGACAGTGGCGCGCACGCCCCCGGCATCCGCACCGTGGCCGGCGCGCGGAAGGCCCGGGTGCTGCTGGTGCCGCGGATCGACGGCAGCTACGGCGCGATCGGCACCCTGGCCACGGTCGAGCAGGTCGGACGGCTCGCGGACGGGGACCCGGCCGCGCTGGTGCGCGGTGTCCGCCGGGTCAGGATCGGGGCCGGGACGACCGGTCCCGGCGCCGCGCTCTGGGTCGAGGCCGACCCGATCGAGACCGTCCCGGTGCCGGACCCGCTGCCCGGCTCGGTGGCCGAGCTGGTCCGCGACTACAAGGCGCTGACCACCACCTGGCTGCAGAAGCGCGGCGCCTGGCAGATCGTCGACCGGGTCGCCGCCATCGAGGACGTCTCCGACCTGGCCGACAACATCGGCTACGCGCCGTTCCTCAGCGGCGCGGAGAAGGTCGCGGTGCTGGAGGAGCTGGACCCGGTGGCCCGGCTCAAGCGCTCACTCCAACTGCTGCGGGACCACCTGGCCGAGGCCGACGTCGCGGAGACCATCCGCAAGGACGTGCAGGAGGGGATGGAGAAGCAGCAGAAGGAGTTCCTGCTGCGCCGTCAGCTGGAGGCGGTCCGCAAGGAACTGGCCGACCTGAACGGCGATCCGGATTCCGAGGAGGAGGACTACCGGGCCCGGGTCGAGGCCGCCGACCTGCCCGGGAAGGTGCGCGAGGCCGCGCTCAAGGAGGTCGACAAGCTGGAGCGCTCCTCCGACGCCTCGCCCGAGGGCGGCTGGATCCGCACCTGGCTGGACACCGTGCTGGAGCTGCCCTGGAACGAGCGCAGCGAGGACGCCTACGACATCGCCGGCGCGCGGGCCGTGCTGGACGCGGACCACTTCGGCCTGGACGACGTCAAGGACCGGATCGTCGAGTACCTGGCCGTCCGGAAGCGCCGGGCCGACCGCGGCCTGGGCCTGGTCGGCGGGCGTCGCGGCGGGGCGGTGCTGGCGCTGGTCGGTCCGCCCGGGGTCGGCAAGACCTCGCTCGGCGAGTCCGTGGCGCGGGCGATGGGACGTGACTTCGTCCGGGTCGCGCTCGGCGGCGTCCGCGACGAGGCGGAGATCCGGGGCCACCGGCGCACCTACGTCGGCGCGCTGCCGGGCCGCATCGTGCGGGCGATCAAGGAGGCCGGGTCGATGAACCCGGTGGTGCTGCTGGACGAGATCGACAAGGTCGGCTCGGACTACCGCGGCGACCCGGCCGCCGCCCTGCTGGAGGTGCTGGACCCGGCGCAGAACCACACCTTCAGGGACCACTACCTGGAGGTCGAGCTGGACCTCTCCGACGTGGTCTTCCTGGCCACCGCCAACGTGCTGGAGGCCATCCCGGAAGCGCTGCTGGACCGGATGGAGCTGGTCCGGCTGGACGGCTACACCGAGGACGAGAAGGTCGTCATCGCCCGGGACCACCTGCTGCCCCGTCAGCTGGAGCGGGCCGGTCTCGGCGCGGACGAGGTCGTGGTCAGCGAGGAGGCGCTGCGCAGCCTGGCCGGCGAGTACACCCGCGAGGCAGGCGTGCGCAGCCTGGAGCGGGCGGTGGCGCGGATCCTGCGCAAGGTCGCGGCCCAGCAGGAGCTGGGCGCGGACGGCGCGGAGCTGCCCCGCACGGTCGCGGCCGAGGACCTGCGCGGCCTGATCGGCCGTCCGCACCACACCCCCGAGGCGGCGCAGCAGCCCGGCGAGCGGCGCACCGCCGTCCCCGGCGTGGCCACCGGCCTCGCCGTCACCGGGGCGGGCGGCGACGTCCTCTTCATCGAGGCCTCGCTGGCCGACGCCGAGACCGGCTCCACCGGACTGACCCTGACCGGCCAGCTGGGCGACGTGATGAAGGAGTCCGCGCAGATCGCGCTGTCCTTCCTGCGCTCGCACGGGGCCGAGCTGGAACTGCCGGTCACCTCGCTCCGGGACCGCGGCATCCACGTCCACGTCCCGGCTGGGGCGGTGCCGAAGGACGGGCCGAGCGCCGGGGTCACCATGACCACCGCGCTGGCCTCGCTGCTCTCCGGCCGCAAGGTGCGGACCGAGGTGGCGATGACCGGCGAGGTGTCGCTGACCGGCCGGGTACTGCCGATCGGCGGGGTGAAGCAGAAGCTGCTCGCCGCCGACCGGGCCGGGATCACCACCGTGCTGATCCCCTCCCGCAACGAGGCCGACCTGGACGACGTCCCGGCCGAGGTGCTGGAGCGGCTCACCGTCCACCCGGTCTCCGACGTCCGCCAGGTCCTGGAACTGGCCCTGGAGCCGGCCGTCTCGCTGACCAAGCCGGTCGACCTGTCGAACCCGGCCTCCCGGGAGTCCGTCGCGGCGTAGTGCGGTTCCACTGAGGGCGAGGCGGGACGCCGACAGCCGACACGGCTGTCGGCGTCCCGCCGCTCTGTCACTCCTCGTCCCACTCCGCCGAGTCGGCGCCGAGGTCGTCCTCGTCGGATGCGTCGTCCGGCCCACCACCGAGGGCCCGGTCGACCCGCGCCACCTGGCGAGCAGCCACCTGGCCCCAGTACCCGAATTTGGACTGTGCGTCGACCAGTCGCTCGACTGCGGACTTGGTCTCGCTGGTGGGCCATCCGCGCTGGTCCATGAGCATCCCGCTGCCGGGCCCCTCGATCCGGTCGAGGTCCTCCAGCATCGTCGCGATCTGGTCGACGGTGTGGAGGAGCTGCTGCTGGAGCCGGGACGCCTTCATCGACGGGGTGTCGGACTCAAGGCTGACCGGACGGTTGAGCGGCCCCCCGGTCGGGAAGCCGTCGTAGCGGAGCCACTGGTCGGTCAGTACCAGGTCCGGTCCCTCCGGGTCCCGCTGGAGCTCGCCCTCCGGGTCCACCCTGCCCCGGATCACGGAACCGTCCTCCTCCACGAGGCGGGGCGCGACGCCCGCGCGGCCGTCGACGACGGCCTGCCGCAGCAGCCTGAGCCCTCGCTCGTCCTCCAGCATCAGTTTGAGGAGGTCCTGGGGGCCACGGGAGTCCCCGCCCTTGTTGTCCATGGCGTCGCGTTTCAGTGACTCGTACCCGGTCAGGTGGTACTGCGCGAGCGCAGCGAGTTCGAGGCGGTCCCGCCACGCATCGGGGTTGCCCTGCTCGGCCTCGGGCCGCACCAGTTCGGCCAGCGCACCCGCCAGCAGTTCGTCGGGGCTGCGGCCGGTGACCCGCCAGCGCCGTGAGGCGTACTCGGGCAGATGGGTGGCCCGGAGGTAGGCGGCGCGCATCGCTCCGGCGCGCTCCCGCGCCGGATCCCCCGGGGGAAAGGTGACCGCGGCGCTGCGGGTCGGGCGCAGCGCCAACTCGGCCACCACGTCGCTGCGGCGGGGGGAGGTGACCGACCGCTTCGCGGTCACTTCCATGATCCCCTGGTCCACCAGGGGGCGGAGGTCGGACTGGAGCAGTACCGCGAGGGCGTTGGCGGCCTGCTCGTCGTACTCGGTGGGAAGCCCCGCCGCCTCGGCGGCCTGAGGGGTCAGCAGTCCGGCGAGGTAGTCGTGCCGTACGTCGTCGAGCACGCTGGCCGAGCGCAGCACCTCCAGGACGGACTCGGCCATCGCCTCCAGCTTGCCCGTGGGAGTCCACGGGCGCGGCGGGTCCACGTGCAGCATGCCGACGTAGGCGGCCACCGCCCTCGCGAAGCCGTAGCCGGTGCCCGGCTGCGGCGTGAAACGCAGGAAGACCCGGGCGGGCGTGATCAGCGCGTTGCGCATCGCGCGCAGCCTGCGTGCCGCGGTGGCACCCAGCGAGGCCGGATCCGGCGACGAGATGTCGCTGAGGAAGCGGCGGTAGGAGTCCCGGTTCGCCGGGAGGTCGTAGTGCGTGGTGCGGGGATTGCTCAGGCCGAGCGCGGAGTGGGCGCCGGTGATCCGGCTCGAACCGTCCGCGGTGCCCAGCAGCGGCATCGCAGGCTGGCCGTCGCGGTGCCGCATCTCGAAGTACACCACCGTGACCGGCATGACGATGCCACGTGCACCCACCGAGTCCTTCAACGGGTTCTTCACCAGGACGTAGTCGTAGGCCCGCTTCGCCTCCTCCAGGGCGTGCTCGACGCTGTCCGCCTGGATCCACAGCTCACAGCTGCGGCCTGCTTCGGAGCGGGGCCCGGTCAGCGGACCGAAGTACCCGGCAGCGCCGCCCGCCGGGTACACCCGCATGTCCATCGTCCGGCTGTTCGTGGGCAGGGGAACCAGGCCAGGGGTGTACATGTCGATGTCGATGACCTCGATGGTGCCGCCCGAGACATTGATCCTGGTCGGGCTGTTCAGCGCGATGCGCAGGGCTGCGGGGTCGACCACACCGTGCGCGAGCGAGGCGGCGAACTCGTCCGGCAGCCCGAACTCGGTGGCTGCCTTGAAGGCCCGGTGGATCGCCGCCGTCTTCGGCAGTGACGGCATCGGCCCGTCGCCGAAGCGGGACCAGAGCACCCCTTCGCCGGCCTCGAACTTTTCCGAGCCGTCCTCGGCCGCAGCCGTCGTGTCTGCTTCGTCCACCGTGTCGCCTCCGGGCGATCACGAGCGGCGCGGTGCCGCTCACCTGGCCTCGGACGGTCGTCCGAGGGGTGTGGCGATGGCCCACGTGCCGTGCACCACGTCGCGGCACGTCCCGGGGGCGGGCGGGTGCCGTGACGCGCCGAGAAGGGGAAACCGGTCCGCGAGGACTCCGGTCACCGGGCCGTGGCCCGGTGCTGTGTGTCCGCCGCCGCTGCGGGCGTCGTCCGGTCGTGGTCTCGACTGCGTGGCTCCAGTGGAACACGGGGGGCGGCCCGAAACGGGAAATATGCGGCCGGAGTTTCCCCGCGTGCTTTTCTCCCGCACGGCCCCCAGCCGGGGTCTAACGTTGCTTCAGCACCGGGGGTCACTCCGAAAGCCTGCGAGCGCCGAAGGCGCAGCCACGCGGCGTGAAGGGCATCGTCCCGGATCGACCGTCTCGCGCGGCCTGAGACTCGGCGCTCCAAGAGAAGACAGAGATCCAGCGCGAGTGTGACCCTCCCGCTCTTTTCCGCACGTGTGTGCGGCCTCAAGGAGCGGTATGGGTACCGACGCATTTATTGACATGATCGCGCCTGAAGTTCTGTATGCGGCGATCGAGCCGATCGCACCGCCGGTCGGCACCGGTTCCTGCACGGAGCACGACCCGGTCCGGTTCGCCTCCCCGGGGCGGCAGCAGAAGGCGTTCGACGGGGAGGCGGAGGACCCGGAGAAGGACTACCCGGCCGCCCGCGCCCTCTGCCTCGGCTGCCCCCTGCTGGAGGACTGTCGCGACTACGCCGACCGCAGCGGCGAAGGACACACCTTCCTCGCCGGGCAGACCGCCGAGCAGCGCCTGGCCTCGCGGAGCAAGCGGAGCGAGATCGCGAAGCGGCGGCTCCAGGTCCAGAACCTGCACCGGCTCGGCGCGGGCACCCGGGTCGTCGCCGACATCGTGCAGCGGGACCCCAGCCTCGTCCGCAGCGACCTGCGGGCCCTCGCCCGGCAGACGGGCGCCCCGGTCTGACGGCGGCGCCGGCCGGGTAACGCGGATCACAGCCGGACGCCGTCAGGAACCGGGGATTCCGGAGGGCCGTCCCTCGATGGGACGGGACCTGCGAGAATGCGACGGTTCTGACGGCGATTTGGTTGGGTGGGGTGCGGACGATGGGCGGACGTCGTGCGGCGGGGGTCGTCCCCGGTGCAGCTGCCAGGGACTCCGGGTTCTCCGGGCCGCCGGCCCGGCGGCGGAATCTTGAGCTGCTGCTGATCCTCTTCGCGATCGCCATCTGCGCCTTCGGCGACGCGAGCATGGAGCTGGCGGTCAAGGACAAGCTGCCGAGCGGCTTCGTCGTGCAGATCGGCGGTCTGGCGCTGGTCGCCCTGCTGACGCACCTGGTGGTGCGGCAGTGGGCGGCCTACGCCGACCCGCTGATCCTGCCGATCTCGGTACTGCTCACCGGGCTCGGGCTGACCCTGATCCACCGGCTGGACTACGCCACGCTGCAGCAGAACTCCGCCAACGTGGTGATGGCCGGCGGCCAGGCGATGTGGACGGTCATCGCGGTGGTGGTGTTCGCCGGGTTCGTGATCGGGGTCAAGCACCACCGGGTGCTCCAGCGCTACACCTACCTGGTGATGGCGGTGTCGCTGGTGATGCTGGTGGCCCCGGCCTTCTTCTCCGGCGACATGTACGGCGCGCGGCGCTGGATCCGGCTGGGGCCGCTGTCGGTGCAGCCCGGCGAGTTCACCAAGCTCGCCATCATCGTGTTCTTCGCCAGCTACCTGATGGCGAACCGGGACGCGCTGGCGCTGGTCGGCCGGAAGGTGATGGGGGTCAGCCTGCCGCGCGGGCGGAACCTGGGCCCGGTGCTGGTGATCTGGGCGGTCAGCCTGGTGGTGCTGGTGGCCGAGTCCGACCTGGGCACCTCGATGATCTTCTTCGGCGCGTTCATCGTGATGCTCTACATCGCCACCGAGCGCACCGGGTGGCTGGTGCTGGGCTGCGGCATGGCGCTGGCCGGCGCGGTCGCGGCGGGCACGCTGGTCTCGCACGTCACCTACCGGGTCAACAACTGGCTCGACCCGATGGCCTACTACACCCACGTGGTCAACGGGAACCCGCCGCTGGGCAGCTCGCCGCAGCTGGCGCAGTCGCTGTTCGCGCTGGCCGGCGGCGGGTTCCTGGGCACCGGCCTGGGCAAGGGACACTCCATCCTGATCGGCTTCGCCAACCGCAGCGACTGGATCCTGGCGACCGTGGGCGAGGAACTGGGCACCGCCGGGCTGATGGCGGTGCTGCTGATGTACCTGCTGCTGGCGCAGCGCGGCATGCGGACCGCGATCCGGCTCACCGACCCGTTCGGCAAGCTGCTGGCCTCCGGTCTGGCGGCGACCCTGCTGCTGCAGGTGTTCGTGGTGTCCGGCGGCGTGGTCGGGCTGATCCCGCAGACCGGCAAGGCGCTGCCGTTCCTGGCCCAGGGCGGGTCCTCGACGGTGGCCAACTGGATCATGGTGGCGCTGCTGATCAAGCTCAGCGACGCGGCCGGGCACGCCGAGCTGGCCGTTCCGCAGGACCCGGCCGAGACCCTGACCATCTCCCCGGAGGAGATCGCCGCGGCCCGCGCCGAGTACGGGGTCTGACCCCGCCCGCCCTGCCCCGTCCCGCCCGCAGGCCGCAGGCGGTTAGCGGAACACCCCCGTGTGCCCCAGCGAGTAGCGTCCCGGCTGGGGGTAGACCGCCAGGCCGTGCGGTCCGTCGCCGACCGGGATCCGGGCGATCAGGTGGCCGTCCACCGTGGAGATGGCGTAGACCTCGGCGTTGTAGCGGCCGGACAGCCAGAGCACCTTGCCGTCGGCGGACACCCCGCCCATGTCCGGGCTGCCGCCGCCGGGGATGCGCCACTTGTGGACCAGCTTCCCGGTGGCGAAGTCCAGCACCGAGATCGAGCCCTCGCCCCGGTTGGAGATGTAGAGGTCGGCGGAGTCCCGGCTGACGTAGAGGCCGTGCGCGCCCGCGCCGGTCTTCAGCAGCACCGGCTTGGAGAAGGTGTCGCCGTTCAGCTCCCACACCCCGTTGGCCACCATGTCGGCGACGTACCAGACCTTCCCGTCCGGGGAGATCTTGACGTCCTGCGGCATGGAGCCGTCGAAGGGGATCTTCTGACGGGCGATCACCTGCATCTTCGCGGTGTCCACCTTGAGCAGGTCGCCGGAGAACTCGCAGGACACGATGAAGTACTGCCCGTTCGGCGAGAAGTCCGCGTGGTTCACCCCGGCGCAGCCGGCCGGGACCGACTTCACCACCTTCATGGTGTGCGCGTCCCGGAACACCAGGGCGTGGTCGTTGGAGGCCATCACGATCGCGTACTTGCCGTTGGGCGTGAAGTAGAGGTTGTACGGGTCGTGCACGTCGACCGGCTTGCCCTCGGCGCCGGTGGCCGGGTCGATCGGGGTCAGGTCGTTGCCGAGGTCGTCGTTCACCCACAGCGTCCGCAGGTCCCAGGACGGCACCACGTGCTGCGGCTCATGGCCCACGTGCAGGGTCCTCACCACCGTGTAGGTGGCCGGGTCGATGATGCTGACGGTGTCGGAGAGCGTGTTCGGCACATAGACCAGCGAGGGGAAGCGGCGGACCACCGGGGAGAGCGCGTTCGGCCGGTCCGCCGCGTAGACGTCGGTGGGGGACAGCGGCGCGGGCATGCCCTGGAGGTAGCCGTCGGCGGCCGGGTGCTCCGCGTCGCCTGCGCCCGCGGCTGCGGGGGCGGGACCGGCCGCGAGGGTCGGGCCGAGGACCCGGGCGGTGGCCCGGTCGGCCGGGTGGGCCAGCATCGCGGCGTGCGGCCCGGCCGCGCCGGTGGCGCCGGTGGCGCCGCCGGACGAGCAGGCTGAGGCGGTCAGCAGCCCGGCGGCGGAGAGCGCGGCCAGGGCCGCGGCGGGCAGGATGCGCCGGGAGAGCGGCATGGGGGGTGTCGGGGGCATCAGCTCAGCAGCTCCGAAGTGGTGACCGCGCGCAGTCCGCGCCGGTGCAGGCCGTCGAGGATCGCGGGCAGCGCGGCGACCGTGCCGCTGTGCCCGAAGTGCAGGCTGACCACCGACCCGGGACGCACCGCGTCCAGGACGGTACGGGTGACGGCGGTCGCGCCGGGGTCGGTGTAGTCGAGCGAGTCCAGGTCGTAGCTCAGGCAGTGCGCGTACCCGGCCCGGCGGGCCTGGGCGGCGACGGTGGCGGTGCAGTCCTGGGCCTGGGACGGGCGGAACCAGCGGCCGATGCTCCCGGTCAGCTGCTTCAGCCGGGCGCCGCACGCGGCGATCTCGGCGTAGGCGTGGTCCGCGGACATGGTGGAGATCGGCAGGTGGTGCTCGGTGTGGTTGCCCAGTTCATGGCCGCCGTCGAGGACCAGCCTGGCCATCTCCGGCTGCTGGTCCAACCAGGTGCCGACGGCCATCACGGTGATCCTCGCGTCGGCGCGGGCGGCCTCGGCCAGCAGCGCCCTGGCGATGGCCGGGTCGCCCTGACCGTGGAAGGTGAGGGCGACCGCGTCGCCGGTGCCCGGCCCGGAGCGGATCTCGAACGGCAGCCCGGCGGCGAGGCTCGGCGCGGCGGAGGCGCCGGGCGCGGCAGCCGCGGTGGTGGAGCCCGCGGGCGCGGCACCGGCCGACGAGGCGGGAGCAGCCGAGGAGACGGGCGCGGTGGAGCCGGCCGCCGCGGGGGTGGCCGTGCGGTCCGAGCAGGCGGCGGTCAGCGAGCCGGCGGCTCCGACGGCCGCCAGGCGCAGCAGGTCGCGACGGTCGAATGGGGTCACCGCTCGAACTCTAGGGTGACTGTCCGGTTACCGCGCGTCGAGCGTTGGTCCGGGCGACGTAGAGTGGCGCAGGTCGTGGACATGCGGGGTCGGCGGGAGGTGCGGCGGTGCAGCAGGGACGCAAGGAGTTGCCCTACGGGGTGCCGGGGTTGGTGGCCGCGCTGGGCGACGACGGGGTGGCGGTGCTGACCGTCGACCGCCCGGAGAAACGCAATGCGCTGACCGGGGCCATGTGGGCGGCGCTGCCCGGACTGCTGCGGCAGCTGGCCGAGGAGCCGGGGGTGCGGGTGCTGCTGCTGACCGGCGCGGGCGGCAGCTTCAGCGCGGGTGCGGACATCGCCGAACTGGCCGAGGTGTACCGGGATCCGGCCTCGGCCGACGCCTACCACGCCGTCAACGTGGTCGCCGAGGAGGCGCTCGCGGCGTTCCCGCGGCCGACCCTGGCGGTCATCCGCGGCGCCTGCGTGGGCGGCGGCTGCCAGCTCGCGGTGGCCTGCGACCTGCGCTTCGCCGCGCCGGACGCCCGGCTCGGGATCACCCCGGCCAAGCTGGGCATCGTCTACCCGGCGGTGCCGACGGTACGGCTGCTGCGGCTGGTCGGCCCGGCTCGGGCGAAGTACCTGCTCTACTCGGGCGAGCTGGTGACCGCGGCGACGGCGCTGACGTTCGGCCTGGTCGAGGAGGTGGCCGAGGACGTGGAGACCCGGGCGCTTGAGTTCGCCCGCACCCTGGCCGCGGGCTCGGCGCAGACCCAGGGCGCGGTGCAGGACGTCATCGCCGCCGAGTTGGGCGACTGGGACGCGCAGGCCGCGGTCTCCGCCTGGGAGCAGGCCTCGCGCAGCGCGCCGGACGTGACCGAGGGCCTCGCCGCTTTCCTGGAGCGCCGCCCCCCGAGGTTCTGACGCCCCGGGAGGCGGCCGGCTGCGCGGCCGGCAGTGCCGCTGCTGACGGTCGGTCAGAGGCCGAGCAGGTGGTCCATCGCCAGCTGGTCCAGCTGCTCGAAGGCCATCCCGCGCGCGCCCGCGGCGTCCGCGTCGAACTCCTCGAACGCGCTGGGGTCGGCCAGCAGGTCGGCCAGGGTCTCGCCCGCGCCGAGGGTGGGCTGCGCCAGCTCGTGCAGCCGGGAGGCGCGCAGTGCCTCCTGCACCGCCGGGTCGGCCCGGAACGCCTCGGCCTTGGCCTTGAGCGCCAGGTAGTTGCGCATGTTCCCGGCGGCCGAGGCCCAGACCCCGTCGATGTCCTCGGTGCGGGCCGGCTTGAAGTCGAAGTGCCGCGGGCCGGTGTAGTCGGACGACTCCAGCAGGTCCACCAGCCAGAACGCCTGGCGCAGGTCGCCCGCGCCGAAGCGCAGGTCCTGGTCGAACTTGATCCCGGACTGGCCGTTGAGGTCGATGTGGAACAGCTTGCCGTGCCACAGCGCCTGGGCGATGCCGTGCGGGAAGTTCAGCCCGGCCATCTGCTCGTGGCCGACCTCGGGGTTGAGGCCGACCCGGTCGGCGTGCTCCAGCGAGTTGATGAAGGCCAGGGCGTGGCCGACGGTCGGCAGCAGGATGTCGCCGCGCGGCTCGTTGGGCTTGGGCTCGATCGCGAAGCGGAGGTCGTAGCCCTGCTCCACGACGTAGTCGCCGAGCAGGTCGAAGGCCTCCTTCAGTCGGTCCAGGGCGACCCGGACGTCCTTGGCGGCGCCGGACTCGGAACCCTCGCGACCACCCCAGGCGACATAGGTGGTGGCGCCCAGCTCGGCGGCCAGGTCGATGTTGCGGATGGTCTTGCGCAGCGCGTAGCGGCGGACGTCGCGGTCGTTGGCGGTGAACGCGCCGTCCTTGAACACCGGGTGGGTGAACAGGTTGGTGGTCGCCATCGGCACGGCCATGCCGGTGGCGTCCAGGGCCGCCCGGAAGCGCTTGACCAGGGCCTCGCGGGTGGCGGCGTCGCTGCCGTGCGGGATCAGGTCGTCGTCGTGGAAGGTGACGCCGTACGCGCCCAGCTCGGCCAGCCGGTGCACCGACTCGACCGGGTCCAGGGCCGGGCGGGTGGCGTCGCCGAAGGGGTCGCGGCCCTGCCAGCCGACGGTCCAGAGTCCGAAGGTGAAGCGGTCGGCGGGGGTGGGCGTGAGGTCGGTCATGGGGTCGGCTCCAGAGGGGGATGCGGCTGAGGGGTATTCGTCATCGCAATAAACAAATTAGTATCAGTCGGCCGGGAGCGGAAGGGCCGCGGGGTGCCGGGTTCGATTCGAGGAGGAAAACGTGCAGGTCGTGATCGGGATCGACAGTTCCACGCAGTCGACCAAGGCGCTCGCCGTCGACGTGGGGACCGGCGCGGTGGTCGGCCAGGGCCGGGCCGGGCACACCGTCAGCGGCGGCGCGGGGCGGGAGAGCGACCCGCGCGAGTGGTGGCGCGCGCTGGGCGAGGCGGTCGCCGCGACCGGCTGGGCCGACCGGGCCGCCGCGGTCTCGGTCGGCGGCCAGCAGCACGGCCTGGTCACCCTGGACGCGGACGGCGAACCGGTCCGTCCGGCGCTGCTGTGGAACGACGTGCGCTCCGCCCCGCAGGCCGCCGAACTGGTCGCCGAGCTGGGCCGGGAGACCTGGGCCCGACGGGCCGGAAGCGTCCCCGGGGCCGCGTTCACCGCCGCGAAGTGGGCCTGGCTGCGGGCCGCCGAACCGGAGTCCGCGGCCCGCACCGCCGCGGTCCGGCTGCCGCACGACTACCTGACCGAGCGGCTCACCGGCGCCGCCGCCACCGACCGCGGCGACGCCTCCGGCACCGGCTGGTGGACCCCGCAGGGCTACGACACCGCGCTGCTGGCCCGGCTCGGCCTGGACGCCGGGATGCTGCCGACCGTGGTCGAGCCGGGCAAGCCCGCCGGACAGGTCGGCGACGGCCTGCCGCTGCGGGCCGGGATCCCGGTCGCCGCCGGGACCGGCGACAACATGGCCGCCGCGCTCGGCCTCGGCCTCGGCGCCGGGCGGCCGGTGCTCAGCCTGGGCACCTCCGGCACGGTCTACGCGGTCACCCGCGGCCGTCCGGCCGACCCCAGCGGCACGGTCTGCGGCTTCGCCGACGCGCTGGACGGCTGGCTGCCGCTGGCCTGCACCCTCAACTGCACCCTGGCCGTGGACCGGGTCGCCGCGCTGCTCGGCCGGGACCGGGAGGCGGTGGAGCCCGGCGGCTCCGCCGTCGTCCTGCCGTACTTCGACGGCGAGCGGACGCCGGACCTCCCGTACGCGGCCGGTCTGTTCCAGGGCCTGCGGCACGACACCACCCCGGGCCAGCTGCTCCAGGCGGCCTACGACGGGGCCGCGTACTCGCTGCTGGCGGCGTTGGAGCAGGTGCTGACCGCGGGCGGCGAGCCCGCCGACGGGAGCGGGGAGCTGCTGCTGATCGGCGGCGGCGCGCAGGGCGCGGCCTGGCAGCGGACCGTGCTGCGGCTGTCCGGGCGGGCGGTGCGGATCCCGGCCGCGCGGGAGCTGGTGGCGCTCGGCGCGGCGGCGCAGGCGGCGGGACTGCTCACCGGCGAGCGCGCGGACGAGGTGGCCCGGCGCTGGGACACCGCCGCGGGCCCGCTGCTGGAGCCGGTGCCCCGGGACGGCGCGGCGCTGCGGCGGATCGCCGATACCCTGCAACGATCCACCGCACTGTTCGAACGCTGAATGACCGGACGCTGAATCCTTGAGGCCACGGGGGTCCCATGCCGAGCACACCAGATCCACCGCGCCCGCCGGGTCCGTCCGGCGACGCCCGCCGTCCCGCGTCGCAGCAGGGGATGCGCCGGCAGAACCTGGCGCTGGTGCTCGGCATGATCGCCGAGCACGGGCCGCTGTCCCGCGCCGACGTCGCCGTCCGCACCGGGCTGACCAGGGCGGCGGTGTCCAGCCTGGTGGTCTCGCTGCACCAGGCCGGCCTGGTGGTGGAGCTGGGCCCGGCGCCGAGCGGACGGGTCGGCCGTCCCGGCCACGCGCTGGTGCTCAGCTCCACCGGACCGGCCGGCCTGGGTCTTGAGGTCGGCGTCGAGCACCTCGCGGTCTGCGTGGCCGACCTCAGCGGCGAGGTGCGGGCGCAGCTGCGGGTCGCCGCCGCCAACCGGGGCCGTCCGGCCGCCGAGGTGCTGGCCGAGCTGACCGGCCTGGCCGAGCGGGTGCTGGGCGAGGCGGCGGCGCTGGGACTGCGCCCGGCCGGGGCGGTGATGGCGGTGCCCGGCCTGGTGGACGCGGCGTCCGGCGAGGTGGTGCACGCGGCCAACCTCGGCTGGCGCGGGCTGCGGCTGCCGGAGCTGCTGCTCGGGCTGCGGCTCGAAGCCGGGAACGAGGCCAACCTCGGCGCCCTGGCCGAGCTGTGGCACGGCGGCCCCGGCGGCCCGGCCGACTTCGTCCATGTCTCGGCGGAGTCCGGCATCGGCGCGGCGCTGGTGGTCGGCGGACGGCTGTTCCCCGGCGCGCGCGGCTTCGCCGGGGAGCTGGGCCACGTCCCGGTGCACCCGGAAGGACCCGGCTGCCCCTGCGGCGCGCGCGGCTGCCTGGAGCAGTACGCGGGCGAGGGCGCGGTGCTGGCGGCGGCCGGGCTGCCGCAGGCGCCGGGCGACTGGGTCGGGCTGCTGGCCAAGCGCGCGGCCGAGGGCGCGGCGCCGGTCCTGGCGGCGCTGGAGCAGGCCGGGGCGGCCCTGGGCACGGCGCTGGCCGGGGCGGTCAACCTGGTCGACCCGGAGGCGGTGGTGCTCGGCGGCGCCTACGCGGAGCTGGGCGAGTGGCTACTGCCGGAGATGCGCCGGGAGCTGGCGGAGCGGGTGACGGTCCGTCCGTGGGAGCCAGGGGCGCTGACCGTGTCCGCGCTGGGACGGGGCGGACCGCTGCTGGGGGCGGCCCTGGTGACGGTGCGTCGGGTGCTGGAGGACCCGGGGGGATTGCTGCCGCTGCCGGACTGACCGGCGTGGGGCGACCGCTTACCCGTGCCCGCGATGCTACGAATTATCTGATTTGTATGTCGCGGTGCGAGTGGATGGGCGGTCGGCATGTCCAGTGGGGTGAGCGGAGCACAGCTCCAACGCGGCTTCGGGGCCGAGGTCAGGGACGCGGTGACGACCAGGGCCGCGGTGCTGGTGGTCGGCGTGCTGCTGCTGCAGTTCGGCTTCATCGTCTCCTACGTGGGGGCGCTGCATCACCCCTACCCGCACCGGGCCGCCCTGGCCGTGGCGGCCCCGGCGCAGGTCAGCGGGCAGCTGGTGGGGCAGCTCAACGCGATCCCCAAGCAGCCGCTGGACGCCCGCCCGGTCGCCGACGAGGCGGCGGCGCGGCGTCAGATCCTGGACCAGAAGGTCTACGCGGCGCTGCTGTTCGACCCGACCGGCCGCCGGGACCGGCTGCTGCTGGCGAACGCGTCCGGACCGGCGCTGGCGACCGCGATCGAGAAGGTGGTCACCGGCGCCGAGGCGCGGCAGGGCCGGACCGTGGCCACCGAGGACCTGGTGCCGCTGGCGAGCGGCGACGCGGAGGGGCTCTCCTCCTTCTACCTGGCGGTGGGGCTGTGCGTGGGCGGCTACCTGGTCGCCTCGATCCTCGGCATCAGCGCCGGGTCGCGCCCGGCCAACCGCAAGCGCGCGGTGATCCGGCTGGCGGTGCTGGCGCTGTACTCGGTCGCGGCCGGCCTCGGCGGCGCGGTGATCGTCGGCCCGGTGCTGAACGCCCTGCCGGGCAGCGTCTGGGGGCTGTGGGGGACCGGTGCGCTGGTGGTCTTCGCGGTGGGCGCGATCACCATGGCGCTCGAGTGCCTGTTCGACGTGGTCGGCATCGGCCTGGCGGTGCTGCTGTTCGTGGTCCTCGGCAACCCCAGCGCGGGCGGGGTGTTCCCGCCCCCGCTGATGCCGCCGTTCTGGCGCGCGATCGGCCCCTGGCTCCCCAACGGCGCGGGCACCAGCCTGGCCCGCTCGATCGCCTACTTCGACGGCACCGCGCTGACCCGGCCGCTGCTGGTGCTGGTGGTCTGGGCGGTGGTCGGCGTCCTGGTCTCGCTGCTCGCCACCGGCCGCCGCCCCCGCGGCGGCCGGCCGACACTCCAGCCGGAGGCCGGGCCGCAGCTCTAACCCGCGATCAGGTAGAGGCCGTAGCCGACCGCCGCGGCGCAGGCGGCGAAGGAGAGAGCGGCCACGGCGAGCGCGCCGCCGCGGGTGGCGGCGGCCCCGGCCGGGGCGGTCTCGCGGCGGGAGAGCGCCGCGATGCCGAGGCAGAACACGGCGACCACGCCGACGGTGACCAGGGTGCTCACCGCGAAGGTGCTGCCCAGGGCGGACCAGTGGATGTTCATGGGTGTGCGGCTCCAGTCCGGATCGGACGGTCGGACGGTCGGGTGGCGGAGGGTCAGGCGGCGACGGGGGCGGGCGAGGCGGGCGACGGCGGCGGCGGGGTGATGCTGACCGGCTCGTCGTCGACCACGTTGTGGGCGGTGACCGCCTTGCCGCGGGAGACCAGGTAGATCCAGGCGCTCAGCCCGATCCCGATCGCCGCCAGCAGCGCGATGCCCCAGTCGCCCTGGTCGGCGAGGTACGTACCCGCCCCGCCGAGCAGCCCCGCGGCCGGGAGGGTGAGGCACCAGGCGTAGGCCATCTTCCGGCCGGTGGACCAGTTGACCCGGCCGCTGCGCCCGGCCTTGCCCGCGCCCATGATGCCGCCGCCGCAGACCTGGGTGGTGGAGAGGCCGTAGCCCATGTGCGAGGAGGTGAGGATCACCGCGGCCGAGGCGGTCTGCGCGGCGAAGCCCTGTGGGGCCTCGATCTCGGTGATGCCCTTGCCCATGGTCCGGATGATCCGCCAGCCGCCCAGGTAGGTGCCGAGCGCGATGGCCAGGCCGGAGCTGACGATCACCCAGGTGGGCGGGTTGGAGCCGGGGACGACCACGCCCGCGGTGACCAGGGTCAGCGTGATCACGCCCATGGTCTTCTGGGCGTCGTTGGTGCCGTGCGCCAGCGAGACCAGCGAGGCGGAGGCGATCTGACCGAACCTGAAGCCGGTGCGGTTGGCCTTCTCGGTGCCCTTGGCGGTGATCCGGTAGGCGGCCTTGGTCGCCGCCCAGGCGGCGACGCCGGCCACCACCGGCGAAGCCGCGGCGGGCAGCAGGATCTTGGTGACCACGGTGTCGAGGTGCACGCCGTGCGCCCCGACCGCGACCAGGGTCGCGCCGATCAGGCCGCCGTACAGGGCGTGCGAGGAGCTGGAGGGGATGCCGCGCAGCCAGGTGACCAGGTTCCAGATGATGGCGCCGATCAGTGCGGCGAAGACCACCTGGGGGCGGACCCCGGAGCCCTCGTCGATGATCCCGCCGGAGATGGTCTTGGCGACCTCCACCGACAGGAACGCGCCTGCCAGGTTGAGGACCCCGGAGATCGCCACGGCGACCCTGGGACGCAGCGCGCCGGTGGCGATGGAGGTGGCCATCGAGTTGGCGGTGTCGTGGAAGCCGTTGGTGAAGTCGAAAGCGAGGGCCGTGATGATCACGACACCCACCAGGAACGTCATGTGTCCCATGAACCAAACAATCGTCTCAGCGGAATCGTCGTGGCTGACCGTAGGGATGCTGGGTGAACGGAAAGTGAACTGACGGCCGATCTGAAGTAGCCGTGCGTGCGTAACCCGGACGAAACCGGCCGCAATACCCGGCAGAGCCCAACTCCTGGCGGGATCCCGCCGTTCAACGCGCCTTCAGAGGAGAGCTGTGTCACATTCACCGGCTGCTGCTTCGCTGAGATCGGCGTGAGAATCCAGGACGTGCACTGCCGGTTGTCGGACAGGCATGGAAGGATCGCCTGAGCAGGACGACGGGGAGCGAGGGGATTGCCGGTGCGGGGCAGAGCGGCACGCGGGGCGGGACGACGGGACAGGGGTCCGGTGGCAGTGGTGCGGGGCGGTGGCGCGCGTCTGGAGACGGCGACCCGGCCCTGGCTGCGCGGGGTGCTGCGGTGCGGGCTGCTGCTCGCCGCTGCCTCGCTGGCGGTGCTGCCGCTGGCCGGCACGGCGAACGCGGCGAGCTCCTCCGACGCCACCTCCAGCGGCACGGTCCAGTCGCTGACCGCGGCCGAGCAGACCCTGCAACCGGTGCTGGACCGGCTGCACGCCACCTACCAGCAGGCCGAGGCGGCGACGCAGAAGTACGACGCCCTCTCCGAGCAGCTGACGCAGGCGCAGGCCGACGACGCGGCGATGCAGACCCTGGTCGACGGCGCCCAGGCCGACGTGGACGCGGGCACCGTGGTCGCCGGGCAGATGGCCGCGGCCCAGTACCGCAACAGCGGGCTGTCCCAGCTCGGCGAGCTGATCTTCGCGCAGGACCCGCAGCAGGCGCTGCACGAGGGCGAGCTGCTGAAGGCGGCCGGCACCTCGCAGGCCGCGCTGCTGGCGCAGTTGAAGACCGACCAGCAGGCCCTGCTCGCGGCCAAGGCGGCCTCGGAGACGGCCAAGGAGAACGCCGCCAGTCTGGTCGCCGCCCAGGCCGCGGCCAAGACCGAGATCAACAAGCAGCTCGACGCGGTGCGCAAGCAGGTGGCCGGGCTCACCGGCGCGCAGCAGGAGGAGCTCTCGCTGCTGGAGCAGAAGGACGCCAACGCGGCCCAGACCGCGCTGCTGGCCTCCGGCGTGCTCGGCAAGGACGGCCTGCGGCCGTCCAAGGCCGGCGCGGAGGCGGTCGCCTACGCGTTCCAGCAGCTCGGCGCGGAGTACCACTGGGGTGCGCAGGGCCCCTACGCGGCCGGCTTCGACTGCTCCGGGCTCACCTCGCAGGCCTGGCTGCACGCGGGCCAGCCGATCCCGCGCACCAGCGAGGAGCAGTGGGCCCAGCTGACCCACATCCCACTGAACGCGCTGCGGCCCGGCGACCTGATCATCTACTTCTCCGGCGCCAGCCACGTCGCCCTCTACATCGGCGGCGGGCTGGTCATCGAGGCCCCGCACACCGGGGCGTTCGTGGAGGTGGCGCCGATGGCCATCGACCCGATCCTCGGCGCGGTGCGGCCCGACCCGGACAACCCGTCGCTCGGCTCCTACAAGCCGCCGGTGATCCCCAAGGGCGCCTCCGGTCCGCAGCCGATAGGCCCCGGCCCCGCGCCGACGCCGAAGCCCACCCCCAAGCCCAAGCCGACGCCGACCCCGACCAAGCCGGGGGCGCCGAGCGGCACCCCGACCGCGCCGGCCAGCCCCACCGCGCCGGTGACCCCCACCCCGACCCCGACCGGCAGCACGGCCGCGCCGAGCGACCCGCCGACCGCGGGCGAGACCCCGTCTGCGGCCCGCGCCTCCGACGCGGCGACCTCCCCGGCCGCGGCGACGCCTCCGGCGGCCGAGCCCACCGAGGCGGCGACCTCCCCGGCCGCCCCGAGCACCCCCTCGGCGGGCTGATTCGACGTCAGCCCCCGGGTTGCTACCGGCCCCTGACCTGGCGTCAGGGGCCGACCGCTTCGGCGCCGGAGTCCTCGGCGAAGCGGATCACCACCGACTTGGAGGTCGGGGTGTTGCTGGTGTCCGCGGTGCTGTCCAGCGGCACCAGCACATTGGTCTCCGGGTAGTAGGCCGCCGCGCAGCCCCGGGTGGTCGGGTAGTGCACCACCCGGAAGTGCGGGGCGCGCCGGGTGCTGCCGTCGGTCCACTCGCTCACCAGGTCGGTGTGGTCGCCCTCGGCCAGGCCGTGTTCGGCGGCGTCGTCCGGGTGCAGCAGGACCACGCGGCGACCGTCGGTGATGCCGCGGTAGCGGTCGTCCAGGCCGTAGATCGTGGTGTTGTACTGGTCGTGCGAGCGCAGCGTCTGCAACAGCAGCCGTCCGGCCGGGACTTCGGGCGCGGTCAGCGGGTTGACGGTGAAGTTGGCCTTCCCGGTGGCGGTGGGGAAGGCCCGGGTGTCGCGCGGGCCGTGCGGCAGGGCGAAGCCCCCGGGCTGCTTGATCCGGTCGTTGAAGTCCTCGAAGCCGGGCACGACCCGGGCGATCCGGTCCCGCAGGTTGCCGTAGTCGGCGGTGAAGTCCTCCCAGGGCACGGTGTTCCCCGGGCCCAGGGTGCGCCGGGCCAGGCCGCAGACGATCGCGGTCTCCGAGAGCAGGTCGTCGGCGGGCGGACGCAGCGCCCCGCGCGAGGCGTGCACCATGCCCATCGAGTCCTCGACCGTCACCTGCTGCGGCCCGGAGGACTGCCGGTCGCGGTCGGTGCGGCCGAGCGTCGGCAGGATCAACGCCCGTGCCCCGGTGACCACATGGGAGCGGTTGAGCTTGGTGGAGACATGCACGGTGAGCCGGCAGCGGCGCATCGCCGCCTCGGTGACGGCGGTGTCCGGGGTCGCGCTGACGAAGTTGCCGCCCATCGCGAAGAACACCCGGACCTTCCCGTCCCGCATCCCGCGGACCGTGTCCACCACGTCGAGGCCGTGCTCGCGCGGCGGCTCGAACCGGAACTCCTTGCCCAGCGCGTCCAGGAAGGGCTTGCCGGGCCGTTCGAAGATGCCCATGGTCCGGTCGCCCTGGACGTTGCTGTGGCCGCGGACCGGGCAGACGCCCGCGCCCGGTCGGCCGATGTTGCCGCGCAGCAGCAGGAAGTTGACGACCTCGCGGATGGTCGGCACCGCGTGCTTGTGCTGGGTCAGGCCCATCGCCCAGCAGACCACGATCCGCTTCGACTCCAGTGCCAGCGCCGCGAGTTCGCGGATCTGGCCCTCCGGCAGGCCGGTGGCGGCCAGGACCGCCGCCCAGTCGGTGGTCTCCGCGTCGGCGGCGAACTCGGCGAAGCCGTGGCAGTGCTCGGCGATGAAGGCGTGGTCCAGGACCGTGCCCGGCTCCTTCCGCTCGGCCTTCAGCAGCAGCAGGTTCAGCGCCCGGAACAGGGCCAGGTCGCCGCCGAGCCGGATCTGCAGGAACAGGTCGGTCAGCTTGGTGCCCGCGCCGACCAGGCCGCGGGCGTTCTGCGGGTTCCTGAAGCGCTCCAGCCCGGCCTCCGGCAGCGGGTTGACGCTGACGATCCTGGCGCCCGCGCGTTTGGCCCGCTCCAGCGCGGAGAGCATCCGCGGGTGGTTGGTGCCCGGGTTCTGCCCGGCCACGATGATCAGGTCGGCCTGGTAGAGGTCCTTCAGGCTGACGCTGCCCTTGCCGATGCCGATGGTCTCGGTCAGCGCCGAACCGGAGGACTCGTGGCACATGTTGGAGCAGTCCGGCAGGTTGTTGGTGCCCAGCTGGCGGGCGAACAGCTGGAACGCGAAGGCGGCCTCGTTGCTGGTCCGGCCGGAGGTGTAGAAGGCGGCGGCGTTCGGGGTGTCCAGCGCCTTGAGCTCGTCGGCGACCAGCGTCAGTGCGGCGTCCCAGCCGATCGGGGTGTAGTGGGTCGCGTCCTGGTCCAGCAGCATCGGGGTGGTCAGCCGGCCCTGCTGGCCGAGCCAGTAGCCGGAGCGGTCGGCCAGGTCGGCGACGGAGTGCTCGGCGAAGAACTCCGGGCCGATCCGGCGCAGCGTCGCCTCCTCGGCGACCGCCTTGGCGCCGTTCTCGCAGAACTCGGCGGTGTGGGTGTGGTCCGGCTCGGGCCAGGCGCAGCCGGGGCAGTCGAAGCCGTCCGGCTGGTTCAGCTTCAGCAGGGTGCGGACCGACCGGGCCGCACCCATCTGCGCGGTGGCCATCGTGGTGGTGTGCAGCAGGGCGGGCAGGCCCGCCGCCGCGTGCTTGGGCAGGGCCACCTTCGGGTCGTCCTGTGCCGGGTCCTCTGCGGGAGCCTTCCTGGCCATGAGCGATCAACCTCCGGTAGCGGGTACTCCCTCCATCCTGTCACCGGGGAGCGGTCCCGACCCCACGAGGTCGAGGACCGGCAGCAGGCCGTCCGGCCGCTCGGCCACCGGCAGCGACCGGACGTGGTGGAAGGCGCAGCCGAGCGCGGTCGCCCCGCCGTCGGCGGCGAGGTCGTCGCCGACCATCAGCACCTGCTCCGGCGGGTGCCCGAGCAGCTCGCAGGCCGCCCGGAAGATCCGCGGGTCGGGCTTCTGCGCCTCCAGCTCGTAGGACAGCACATAGGCGTCCACGTACCGGTCCAGGCCGCCGTGGACGAAGACCGGGCGCAGGTCCCAGCCGATGTTGCTGACCACGGCGACCGGGACGCCGCGCCGCCGCAGCTCGCTCAGCACCGGCTCGGCGTCGGGGTACGGGCTGCGCCAGGCGCCGGGGCTCATGTGCCGCCGGTACAGCTCGGCCGCGAGCCGGTCCGCCCGCTCCGGGCCGAAGAGCGGCAGCAGCGCGGCCCTGGTCTGCGCGGTGTAGACGGACCGGTGCCGCTCGGCGGTGACGTCGCGCTGGGACCAGCCCTCGGGCGGGTGCAGCGGGGGCGGGCCGCCGGGCAGTGCGCCGGTCTCGGTCAACCGCCGTACGCAGTCCTCGCGTTCGGCCGGGGAGAGGTCCAGCCCGAGCTCGTCGAGCCATTCGGCCGCCGACTCGATGTGGAAGAGGGTTCCGGAGAAGTCGAACATCACGGCGTTGATCACACAGCCGACGGTATCGTGGGCGGGCCCCCGGTGTCCGAGGTGTGGGGCCGGCCGCGCGTTGGGTACGACCCGGGTGCCCGCCGCCCTTTGCGTACCGGAGGTACCTTGTGAGCAGCCGCCTGGACGACTGGAAGCACTGGCGTGACGCGCGGGTGGTCGCCGCCCGCGCGCCGCACGGACCGCTGGCCCTGACCGGCACGCACTGGCTCGCCGACCTGCGCGAGGGCCTGCCGGGGGTGCCGGGGCGCTGGGAGCTGCAGGGCAGCTGCGTGGTGCTGACCGCGGCCCGGCACGACGGCCTGGAGGTCGACCACACCGCGCTGGACGGCTCGGTCCGGCTCTGTCCGGACACCGCGCCCCGGCCCTCGGTGATCACCCACGGCGGCCGGCTGCTGCGGCTGATCCTGCGCGAGGGCGAGTACGCGGTCCGGGTCTACGACCCGGCCGCCGCGGCGCGGGCCGCCTTCGCCGGGATCGACGCGCACCCCTACGACCCGGCCTGGGTGCTGCCCGCGCGCTTCACCCGGTACCCGGAGGCCCGCACCGTCGGCGTGCCCAACGCGGACGGCCGCGAGCGCGGGCTCGCGCTGGCCGGGACGGTCGGCTTCACCGCGCCCGCCGCGGAGGGCCCGCCGGTCCCGCTGACGCTGCTGGTGGGCCAGGACTCGGACGGCACGCTGAGCGCGGTCTTCGCGGACCCGGGCCGCGGCGGGCAGGGCTTCCCGTTCCGCTTCCTCGCACTGCCCGCACCCGGCGCCGACGGCACGACCGAGGCCGACTTCAACCGGGCCCACCTGCCGCCCTGCGCCTTCGCGGACCACTTCATCTGCCCCTTCCCACCGCCGGGGAACAGCCTGTCGGCGCCGGTCGGCGCGGGTGAGCGGCGGGTGCTCCGGCACTGACCGCACTGGAACCGGTGCGCCGTCGGATGGTATACATCGGAGCTCCTGGCGACGGTGGGCGACCGGACCGTCCTGATCGCAAAGGTGTGTGGTGACAGGTGCGATTCCTGCGCGTAGGACCCTTCGGGGCGGAACGGCCCGCCCTGCTGTCCGACCACGACGAGACGACGGCGTACGACCTCTCCGGCCTGACCGGGGACATCGACGGCGCTTTTCTGACCCGGCTGCTCGACCAGGGCGCCGGCCCGCTACTGGCCCTGCTGGAGCAGGGCGCGCTGCCCGTGCTCGACCTGGCCGGGCAGCGCATCGGCGCGCCCGTGGCCCGGCCGCCCAAGGTGGTCTGCGTCGGGCTCAACTACCGCGACCACGCCGCCGAGGCGGGCTCGGCGATCCCGGACGAGCCGGTGCTGTTCATGAAGGCGCCCAACACCGTGGTCGGCCCGGACGACGAGGTGCTGGTGCCGCGCGGCAGCGGCAAGACCGACTACGAGGTCGAGCTGGCCGTCGTGATCGGCCGGACCGCCCGCTACCTGGGCTCGCCGGAGGACGCCGACGCGGTGATCGCCGGGTACGCGGTCAGCAACGACGTCTCCGAGCGCGAGTTCCAGTTGGAGCGCGGCGGGACCTGGGACAAGGGCAAGTCCTGCGAGACCTTCAACCCGCTCGGCCCCTGGCTGGTCACCCCGGACGAGGTCGGCGACCCGCAGGCGCTGGGCCTGCGGGTGTCGGTGAACGGCGAGTCGCGGCAGCACGGCAGCACCGCCGACATGATCTTCAACGTCCGCCATGTGGTCTGGTACATCAGCCAGTTCATGGTGCTGGAGCCCGGGGACGTGATCAACACCGGCACCCCGGCCGGGGTGGCGATGGGCCTCCCCGGGCAGCCCTACCTGAAGCCCGGCGACGTGATGGAGCTGGAGATCGACCGGCTGGGGCGGCAGCGGCAGCAGCTCGGCAAGGGGTAGCACCGGGGCGGGGGTCAGGCCGGTGATCCGGCCGGGGCCGCTGCGGTGAGCAGCGCGCCCAGCCGGGTCACCAGCGCCGCCCCGGCCTCCGCGCCGTCGCCGGCCAGCATCGCCCGCAGCACCCGCTCCGTCTCCGGGTCGTGCAGCGCCGCGACGGCGAACATCGCCACGAACTCGTCCACCAGCCAGTCCCGCAGCCCGGCCGCCGGTCCCACGCCGTCCCGGTCGGTGCCGCGGCCGTCGTCCAGCCAGGTCAGCGCGGTCGTCTCGACCACCGAGATCCAGGAGCGGACCAGCAGCACCAGCCGCGGGCCCGGCTCCGGCACCCGCAGCTGCTCCAGGATGCTGCGGTGTGCCGCACGGCGCACCTGGTCCACGATCGCGGTGGTGCGCTCGGTCTCCGCGACCGAGCCGCCGCGGAGCAGCGCCGCGTATCCGGCCGCGTGCTCGCCGACGAAGCCGAAGTACTGGTCCAGGACGTGCCCGAGCCGCTCGGTCGGGCCGCCCGCGGCCGGCGGGACGAACCGGGCGGACAGCTCGTCGGCCGCGCTGCGCAGCGCGGCCTCGTACAACTGCTGCTTGCCGCCCGGGAAGTAGCGGTAGACCAGGGGACGGGAGGCCTCCGCGGCCAGCGCCACGTCGTCGAGCGAGACCTCCTCGGGGGCGTGCCTGCTGAACAGCTCCAGGGCGACCGCGATCAGCTGCTCCCGGCGCTGCTCCACCGGCAGCCTGCGGTACGGGGCCCGGCGCGGGCGCTGCGCGGCGGCGTCGGGGGCTGGTGCGGCGGGGGCGGCCTGCGACCGGGCCGCCCGCGACCCGGCGGCCTCCGGGGCAGCGGCTGCGGTGCCCTCGTGGGCGGGTGCGGCGGGTGCGTCCATGGGGCCCAGCCTACGGGGGTGTGGCGCCGGGACCGCCGGATCCGGGCCTCAGCCGAGCAGGCCGGAGCGGCGCCAGGCGGCGCGGTCCAGGGCGCCGCGGATCACGCCGGTCTCCTCCAGGAAGCCGGTCAGCCGCTCCGCCGACCAGCGCATGGTCTCCCGCCGGTGCTCGCTGGCCCGGACCTGGCGCACCGCCTCGCGCGGGTCGAGCCCGACCGCGGCGTACACCGCCGGGCTGACCAGCGCGCGGGCCACCACCACCGAGGCCTCGCCGGAGATCGTCCGGGTCAGCTGCCGCTCCCAGGCCGGGCAGCTCGCCATCTGCCGCCGTAGCTCCTCGCGGGCGTAGCGGACGTGCCTGGCCTCCTCCACCACGTGGATCCGGGTGATGCCGCGGACCAGCGGCTGGACCGTCTCGTCCGGGAAGGTCTGCCGCTGGATCCGGTCCAGGATCTCCTCGACCAGCAGGGTGGCGGTGAAGGCGCCGGGCGTGGTCGCGGTGGTCTTCAGCACCCGGCCGAGGAAGCGGGTGACCCCGCCGGGACGGTAGTACGGGGTGCCGAGCTTGGTCACCATCCGGGCGAACATCCGCGAGTGCCGGCACTCGTCGGCCATCTCGGTGAGCGCGTAGGCGACATGGCTGCTGCGCGGGTCCAGGTCGTAGACGTGCCGGGCCAGCAGCTGCATCAGGATCACCTCGAACCAGATCCCGGCCGAGGCCAGGCTCGCGGCCTCGTGCCGGGACAGCTCGATCCGCTGGTGCTCGTCGAGCCGCTCCCAGAGCGGCGTGCCGTAGAGCGAGACCATGCGCTCCGGCAGGAACCACTTCCCGGGCTCCAGCGGCGCGTCCCAGTCGAGTTCGGTGTCGGGGTCGTAGGAGTGCTTGGCGGACGCCTCGAGCAGGCGCTCGGCCACCCGCTCACGGTCCGTCAGCAGAGCGGTCGCGGCTTCCGTGTGCACGGCAGGTCTCCTCCGTCGGCGGGGTACTGCTCCTCTGCTCTTATGAGACTCCATGTCAACAAGGACGTCAATCCCCGCGGCCCGTACCTGCCGGACGGCACAATGGCCCGCATGACCACGGCAGCTCCGCAGCCCCCCGCCGCCCCGCCGCAGGGCCCGCGCCCGCCGTCCCGGCTCCGCCGCTGGGCGGCCGGGGCCGCCGGGTACGTCGGCTCGGCGCCGGGCACCTACATCTGGCTGCTGGTGCTGGGCCTGAACACTTTCGCGCTGGCCCGGATGTCGCCCCGGGTGCGCAGGTACTTCCTGTTCACCCACAGCACCAACCTGGACCAGCTGCGGCACCACCCGGTCAAGGTCCTGATCACCAGCGCCTTCTGGACCGAGACCCCGAGCTTCCTGTTCTGGTTCCTGCTGTTCAACCTGATCCACGTGCCGGTGGAGCGCCGGCTCGGCACCTGGCGCTGGCTCGCCGTGGCGGTGACCGCGCACGTCGGCGCGACCCTGGTCAGCGAGGGCATGGTGGACGTGCTGATCAACACCGGGGCGCTGCCGCACCGCACCGCGTACGCGCTGGACATCGGCGTCAGCTACGCGCTGGCCGGCTCGGCCGGCGTGCTCACCTGGCTGGTCGCCCGGCCGCTGCGCTGGTACTACCTCGGCGCGGCGAGCGCGTTCTTCGTGCTGCTGATAGTGACCGACTGGGACTTCACCAACCTCGGCCACATCACCGCGTTCCTGATCGGCGTCGCCTGCTTTCCCGTCGCCAGGGGAGCGCCGCCGCGCAGGGGTGCGCCAGGATGGCTCCCATGGCTGACACCGTGACCCAGCAGGCCCCCAGGCAGCTCGCCGACTCCTATCTGGAGGCGCTCGTCGCCCACGATCCGATCGTGGCGGTGGGCCTCGGGGTGGACCTCGACGACGACCGCCAACCCGACCTGTCACCCGAGGGCTTCGAGGCCGAGGCCGAGTTGGCCCGGCGCACGCTGGCCGACCTCGCCGCGCTGCCCGCCGAGGCGCGGGCCGACCCGGCCGAGGCCGCCTGCGCCCGGCTGCTCGGAGAGCGCCTCACCGCCCGGCTCGCGGTGCACGACGCCGGGGACCACTTCCGCGGGCTCAGCAACATCGCCTCGCCGCTGCACCAGGTCCGGCAGGTCTTCACCAGCATGCCGACCGCCACCGAGGACGACTGGGCCGTGGTCGCCGGGCGGCTGCGCAACGTCGGCGGCGCGCTGCGCGGCTACCGGGCCACCCTCGCCGAGGGGTTGGACCGGGGGCTGCTCTGCGGGCCGCGCCAGGTCGACACCGTGATCGGCCAACTGGCCGACTGGACCGGCCCGGTGGGCGGCAGCAGCTGGTTCGCCGACTTCGCCGCCGCGGGCCCGGACCGGCTCCGGGCCGAGCTGGACGCGGCGGCGGACTCGGCCGCCGCGGCCACCGCCGACTTCCGCGACTGGCTCCGCACGGAGTACGCCCCGGCCGCGGTCGGCGCCCCGGACACGGCCGGCCGCGAGCGGTACCTGCGCTCCGCCCGCAACTGCACCGGCGCCGACCTCGACCTGGACGAGGCCTACGGCTGGGCCTGGACCGAGTTCCACCGGCTGCACGCCGAGATGCGGGCCGAGGCCGGGCAGGTGCTCCCCGGCGCGTCCCCGCTGGCGGCGGTCGCACACCTGGAGCGGCACGGGCCCTCGGTCGCCGGGGTGGAGCCGGTCCGCCGCTGGCTGCAGCAGGTGATGGACCAGGCGATCGAGGCCCTGGACGGCCCGCACTTCGACCTGGACGGCCCGCTGCGCCGGGTGGAGGCCATGATCGCCCCGGCCGGGAGCGCCGCCGCGCCCTACTACACCCGTCCCAGCCTGGACTTCAGCCGGCCGGGGCGGACCTGGCTGCCGACCCTGGGCCGGACGGTCTTCCCGACCTGGGAGCTGGTGTCCACCTGGTACCACGAGGGCGTCCCCGGGCACCACCTGCACCTGACCCAGCGGATGCGCTCGGCGGGGGAGCTGTCCCGCTACCAGATGACCGTGGGCAGCGTCAGCGCGGACACCGAGGGCTGGGCCCTCTACGCCGAGCGACTGATGGACGAACTGGGCTTCTTCACCGACCCGGGCCACCGGCTCGGCTTCCTGGAGGGGCAGATGCTGCGGGCCATCCGGGTGATCATCGACATCGGCATGCACCTGGAGCTGACCGTCCCCGCCGACTCCCCGTTCCACCCCGGCGAGCGCTGGACGCCGGAGCTGGCAACCGGCTTCTTCGCCGCCTACAGCGGCGGCACGGCCGAGATGCGGGAGAGCGAGATCGTCCGCTACCTGGGCTGGCCGGGCCAGGCCATCGGCTACAAGCTCGGCGAGCGGGCCTGGCTGCGCGGGCGGGAGGAGGCCAGGCGGCGGCACGGATCGGGATTCGACCTCAAGTCCTGGCACATGCGGGCGCTGTCGCAGGGCCCGTTCGGGCTGGACGACCTGACGGAGCGACTGGCCGCGCTCTGACCCGTTCGCCTAACCTGGCAACCCCGGCAGCAGGATTCGGCGAGGGAGACAGCATGCCCCGAACGGACCGTCAACTGACCTCGCGGCTGCACACGGTGGTGGTCCACTCGACCGGCGCGCTGTGCCGGCGCCGGGCCTCGTTCACCCTGCCGGCGGGCGCCGAGGGGCGGTTGCGGATCCGGCTGGACGGGCTGCCGCTGACCGCGGACCCGCACAGCCTGCGCGGCTCGCTGCTGTCCGGGCCCGACCGGCTGCGGGTGCTGGACGTGCGCCGGGTGGTCGAGGCGGAGCTGACCGAGGCCGAGGACCTGTCCCCGCTGCGGCGCGCCTGCGACGCGGCGGAGGAGGCGCTGTACGCGGCGGGCGCGGCGCGGGCCGGGCTGGCCGCACAGGTGGAGCACGTCGCCGCGCTGCGGGCGGTCCCGCCGGTCCCGCGCCGGGGCGAGCCGCCGCGGCGCGCGCCCGCCGAAGCGCTGTTGGCGCTGGCCGAGTTCGTGGACACCCGGCTCGGCGCGCTGCGGCAGCGGCTGCTGGCCGCGGAGGACGCGCTGCGCGAGGCGGAGCAGGCGGCGGAGACCGCGAGGCGGCGGCTGCGGGCCGCCTCGGCGGGGCAGTCGGGGCAGCCGGCCGACCAGGTCGGCCGGAGCAGTTCGGTGCTGCTGACGCTGGATCAGGGCGGGGCGGCTGCGGAGGGCGGGGCGGAGGTCGAACTGGAGCTGGAGTACGGGGTTCCCGGGGCGACCTGGACGCCGACGTACCACCTGCGGCTGGACGGGCTGGACGGCGGGGAGTTGAGGGCGGGGCTGGTGATGCGGGCCCAGGTGGCGCAGCGGACCGGGGAGGACTGGAGCGGGGTGCGGCTGGGGCTCTCCACGGCGGATCTGCGCCGTCGCAGCGACCTGCCGGAGCTGCGGTCGCTGCGGATCGGGCGGCGGCAGGAGGCGGCGGTGCCGCAGGTGTGGCGTGAGCCGCCGGGCGGGCTGGCGGAGCTGTTCCGTGGGTACGACGACTTCCTGCGGCCGGTGCGGGAGGCCGCGGCGCCGGGGTTCGCGCCGGTGGCGGGCGGGGGTTCGCCCGCGGCGGCCTCCGGAGGGCCGGTGCCGTTCCCGATGGCGGCTCCGCCGCCCGCGCCGATGGGGCGGTCGCGGGCCCGGTCGGTGCTGGCGGAGGGCTCGTACGGCGCTGCGGCGGACGTCGCCCGGTCGGCTGCCGTCCCGCAGGCGCCCGGCGGTGCGGCTCCGGTGCGGGCGATGGCGAAGCGGGCGGCGGGGCCTGGGGCCGCTGCTGAGCCCGTGGGCGGCGGGGGCGGGGGCGGCGGGGGCGTGGCTGGGCGGGACTACGCGCAGCTGGTGCTGGCCGGGGCCGACGCGGCGCCCGGCGCGCGGGGTCTGCTGGCCCCGGTCGGGCAGGTCGCCGCCTTCGCCGCGGAACAGGCGGCGGCCGAGGCGGTGGCCCGGCAGCCGCTGCCGCCGCACTGTGTGCCGGTCCGGGTGTCCGCGGGGTCGTTCGACCACCGCTACGACGCCGGGGCGCCGGTGGACCTGCCGTCCGACGGCGGTTGGCACACCGTGCCGGTGCTGGAGTTCCCGGTGGAGTCCGCGGTCGAGCACGTCTGCGTCCCGGCCGTGGACCCGCGGGTCTACGCCGCCGTCCGACTGGGCAACGGCAGCGGGCACGCGCTGCTCGCCGGGGCGGCCGAGGTGAGCGTGGACGGGGCGTACCTGATGACCGTTCAGCTGCCCACGCTGGCGCCGGGGGAGCAGCGCCGGGTCGGCATCGGGGTGGTGGAGGGGGTCCAGGTCGCCCGGCGGGTGCGGAGCAAGGAGTCCAACGCGGGGCTGCGCGGCGGGACCACGGTGATCGAGCAGGGGATCGAGGTCGAGCTGGCGAACCGGCTGGGCCGACCGGTCACCGTCGAGGTCCGGGAGCGGGTGCCGGTCAGCGACGACAAGGACGTCCGGATCGAGGAGCGCCCCGCCTCCCCGCCGTGGACGGCGGTGCCGCCGGAGCAGGACGAGCGGCACCAGCGGGGGATGCGGGTCTGGCGGGCCACCCTCGCCCCGCACGCCCGGCAGCGGCTGACCGGCGGCTACGAGATCCGCGTGCCGGTCGCCAAGGCACTCCTCGACGGAAACCGGAGGCTCTGACCCATGTCGTCCACCCCGCCGCCGGAGCCCGCGCCGGACTCCGCGCCCACGCCGGTCCCCTGCCCGGTCACTGCGGTCACCCTGCTGGAGGACCGGGCCGAGGTCCGGCGCCTGGTCCGGCTCGATCTCGCCGCCGGCACGCACCGGGTCCGGCTCGGGCCGGTCAGCCCGCTCGCCGTGGACCGCTCGCTGCGCGCCGAGCCGGAGCCCGGCGCGGCCGTCGTCGTCGTGGACGCCCGGCTGGTCCGGCTGTACACCCCGCCGCCGGTCGGCGCCCCGGCCGAGGACGCCTCCGAACTGCGGCACCGGGTGCACCGGTTGACCGAGCGGATCCGCCGGCTCGAAGCCGACCGGGAGCGTACCGGGAGCCGGGTCGCCATCCTGGACCAGCTGCTGGACGAGCTGCGCCGCGACATCGCCGAGAGCGCCGGCGCCGGGCAGGCCGACCCGGAGCGCTGGACCGCCGAGCTGGACCGGGCCTACCAGGAGCACACCCGGCACACCGAGGCGTACCGGCTGCTCGGCCGCGACCTGCTCAAGGACGGCGAGCAGCTGCGCCGGGCCGAGCAGGCGCTGGAGGACGCGGAGGAACGGCCGCTGGTGCTGTCCGCCTTCGTCGACGTGGTGGTCGAGGCCTCCGAGCCGTTCGCCGCGGCCGGGTTGACGGTCACCCAGCTGACCCCGTGCGCGCTCTGGCGGCCCGCCTACCGGGCCGAGCTGGCCGCCGACGGCGGCTCGCTCACGCTCCAGCGGGACGCGGTGGCCTGGCAGCGCACCGGCGAGGACTGGTCGGACGTCCGGCTCACCCTGTCCACCGCCAGGACCGCCCAGGCCGCGGAGCCGCCCGTGCTGGACGAGGACGTGCTGCGGCTGGTCGACCGCACCCCGGAGGAGCGCAAGACCATCGAGGTGGATCTGCGGGAGGTCGAGATCCAGACCCTCGGACCGGCGGACGAGGACGGTGCCCCGGACCCGGCGGCGGCGCTGCCCGGGGTGGACGACGGCGGGGAGGCCCGGGTGCTGGCCGCGCCCGCGCCGGTGACCCTGCCCTCCGACGGCCGCCCGCACCGGGTGCCGCTGGGGGTCGACACCCTGCCCGCGCGGGCCGAGTACCGGGCCACCCCCGAACTGTCCGCGCTGGTCAGCCAGGTGGTCGCGTTCCGCAACAGCACCGGCCAGGCGCTGCTGTCCGGGCCGGTCGACCTGGTCAGCGGCAGCGGCTTCGTCGGCCGCGGCGACCTGCGGTTCACCGCGGTGGACGCCCCGGCCGAACTGTCCTTCGGCAGCGAGGACACCTTCCGGGTCACCCGCTCGGTCGAGGAGTCCCGCGACACCACCGCCCTCACCGGACGCACCGTCATCACCCGTACCGTGCGGCTCGCGGTGTCCAGGTTCGCCCCGGCCGGAGCGCCGCCGCTGGAGGTCGCGGTGCGCGAGCGGATCCCGGTCTCCGAACTGGCGGCGGTGGAGGTCAGGCTTGACAAGGACCGCTGCTCGCCGCCGCCGGACGAGGTCGACGCCGAGGGCATCGTCCGCTACGGGCTCACCCTCGGCCCCGACGAGCGCCGGACGCTGGTCCTCGGCTACGAGATCAGCGCAGCCAAGGCGGTGGCCATCTGAGGAACGGTCAACCTGCTTGACCGTTCCGGCTGACCCGTAGCCGCGCTTCCACCTCGATCTCGATCCGCATCGCCGGGTCGGCCAGGCCGCACACCATCATCGTCGCGGCCGGCCGCACCTCGCCGAAGCAGGCCCGCAGCACCGGCCAGCAGGGCTCGAAGTCGGCCCGCTCGGGCAGCAGGTAGCGCACCCGGACCACGTCCGCGAAGGAGCCGCCGGCCTGGGCGAGCGCCGCGCCGATGTTGCGCAGGCACTGCTCCGCCTGCTCCACCACGTCGTCGGAGATGGTCATGGTGCGGTAGTCGTAGCCGGTGGTGCCGGAGACATGGACCCGGTCGCCGTCGACGACGGCGCGGGCGTAGCCGATCCGCTCCTCGAAGGTGGAACCGCTCAGGATCGGGTAGCGCTCAGGGGTTTCGCTCATGGGCGGGAAGCTACCGTCAGGACAGCATCGCCTCCAGCCGGGCCCGGTGCATGATCAGCGCGTCCGGGTCGGCCGGCGCCTCGGCCTCGCCGAAGTGCACCTGCCGGTAGCCGATCCGCAGCATCACCACGGCGTGCCGCAGCGCCGCGTACAGCAGATAGAACTCCAGGTCCCGAGGGGTGTGCCCGGTCAGCTCGGCATAGCGGGCGCAGACCCGCCCCGGGGTGAGAAAGTCCGGCATCCCGGGCAGCCCGGAGCCCTCGGTGAGGTCCTGGAAGAAGCGGTGCAGAAAGACCAGCCAGCCGAGGTCCAGCTCGCGCGGGCCGACCGAGGCCATCTCCCAGTCCAGCACGGCGGCCGGCTCGAAGCCCTGGTAGACGATGTTGCCGACCCTGGCGTCACCCCAGCTCAGCACCGCCGGGCCGGGGTCCGGGGGCCAGGTCCGCTCCAGCCGCTCGAAGCCCCGCTCGATCAGCGGCGAGCGTGGCCGACCCGTCACCACCCAGTCGTAGTAGGCCCGTTGCTGCTCCACATGGCGCCGCAGCGCCGACCCGCCGGGGGCGGGCGACGGCTCCAGGAACGCCGCCTCCGCCGCCGGGACGGTATGCAGCGCCGCCAGCACCTCCACCGTGGCCTGCTCCAGCCGGTCCTGTTCGGCCGCCGAGGCCTCGAACAGCCAGTTGCCGCCGTAGGTGTACGGCATCACGTCCGGCGGCACCCGTCCGGCCACCCGCTCCATCACGAACCCGGCCGCGCCCAGCGGCCCCGGGTCGGCCTCCAGCCGGAGCAGCCGCGGCACCGGCACCCTGGTCCGCTCGGCCACCAGCCGGATCACCCGGTACTGCCGCTCCATGTCGTACCGCGGGAACACCGCGTAGGCGTCGACGTCCGCGGCGAGCCGGAGCACGCACGGCTGGACGGTCCGGTCCGGGCGGCGCAGGTCGAACAGCACGGTCTCGCTGGACATCCCGTTGGTCGGCGGCACCGAGAGCCCGCCGACGGTCGCGCCCGGCAGCCAGCGGTCCACCCAGGCCCCGAGCCGGCGTTCCAGCTCGGCCGGGTCCCGGGTGGTGGTGCGCGGGCGCGGAGCGGCGGGCCGGTCGGTCATGGCGCCACCGCCGCGAAGTCGGCGAAGCCGCTGGGGTCGTGCCGGCCGAAGCTGCCGTGCTCGAAGATCCCGTGGCCGACCTCGCCGTCCAGGGTGAACCGCGCGGCGTGGTCGGTCACCCCGTAGCCGGCCAGGCCCAGGTCGGCGGGGTCGGTGAGGTCGTAGACCCGGCGCTCGCTCCAGCCGCGGCCCTGCCAGCTGCCGTGCTGCCAGCCCTGCGCGGGCGGATAGCCGGCCCCGACCGCGAGCGGGCTGCCGGTCAGCAGCTCGGCCCTGATGTCCAGCGGCTTGCGGGCGGCACCGGTCAGCCGGATCTCCGCGGAGCGCGGGTCCCGGGTCCCCGGCGCGTAGTCGATGTCCACGTACGGCCAGCCCAACTGCTGGTCCCCGCGCCCGCTGCCCTCGGGGTGGACCAGTACGGCGTCGCTCAGCGTGCGGTAGCCGTCGGCGTCCTCCTGCAGCACCACCATCAGGAAGCGGTCCCGGAACCGGATCGGGCACCAGACCCAGTGGAAGCCCTCGGTCCGGTACTCCTCGGCGGCCCGGCCCGGCTGCTCGCCGGGGATCGGCCGCACGCCCCAACTCCGGTCCCTGGTGCCGGTCCAGCCGTCCGGGTCGACGGTGTGCCGCTCCCCGCCCGCCCGGATCGTGCCGCGGGCCGTCCCGGCCTGGACGAAGCGGCGGCCCTCCAGGGTCAGCCGGTCCCCGGTGCGGGCCACATGGTGCGGCTCCCACCGGGCGGGGAACGCGGCCTGCCAGGTCAGGTCGAAGGACAGCCCCTCGGGGTCGGCCGGGTCCGGCTCGCAGACCAGCCGCAGCGTCCGCAGCGGCTCCCGGACCTCGATCCGCAGCGGGCCGACCCGCAGCTGCATCCGGTCCTCGCCCAGCGCGTCCGAGGCCCGCACCGCGTGCAGCCGGTCGCCGACCCGGAGCGTGGCATAGGCGTCGATCACGCCCTGGTTGGGGTAGACGCCGAGGCCGGCGATCAGCAGCGCCCGTCCCCGGTGGTCGAACACCTGGAAGATGCACCGGTCGTAGGCGTTGCGGTCACCGGTGGCGACGTGCCGCATCGACAGCGGCACCTGGTGCACCGGGTACTCGTCGAGCGGCACCGGACGTTCGGTCATACGGTCCTCCCCTGGGCGTCGGCCAGACCTGACGGTACGTCAGAAACCGACCCCCGGGCCAGACCGCGGACCTAACCCAGATCGGCGAGCGGGCTGCACGGCCGCCCGTGCGCCGCCGCCGGGTCCAGCGCGTCCTCGACCAGGCCGAGCACGCTGGGCGAGAACGCCATGCCGACATGGGTGACCACCAGCGGCAGCAGGGTCGGGCAGACGTCCTGCAGCACCTCGTTGCGGACCGTCGCGCCGGGCCCCGCGGTCAGCGCCTGGGTGGTGTACGGGGTGACCACGTAGTCGTCCCTGGTGGAGATCACGGTGTAGTCCACCCCCGGCTGGGTGTCGCCGCCCGCGTCCACCGTGGTGTTCACCCAGGAGCCCTTGAGCTGCTGCTGCATCGCCGGGCCGCCCTGCAGCAGGGTGGTCGCGTCGAAGACGCCGGCGGCGTCCAGGGCCGGGCCGAGGCCGTCCAGGTTGCTGCCGTGGTTGCTGGGCGCGATGCCGATCAGCTTGTCCACCTTGTTCAGCGCCGGGTCGGCCGGGTCGGTCCCGCCGTCGAAGCGCAGGTACCAGCGGGGGAGCACCCCGCCGCCCTGCGAGTGCCCGACCAGGTCGACCTGCCGCGCGCCGGTGGCGGCGAGCACCCGGTCGACGAAGGCCGCGACCTCCCGCGCCGAGGTCGGGATGTCGCCCAGGGCCTTCAGCGGGCCGCGCCCGGTGTCGCCGTAGTTCAGCGAGAACAGGCAGTACCCCTGCTGCTTCAACTTCGGCCCGAAGTAGTACCAGTTGAGCATCATGTTGGCGCCGGTGCCGATCAGCAGCACCACCGGGCGCGGGTGCTCGGGGCCGGGGCGGCAGCTCCAGTCGTTGACGCCGGGCGGGCTGCCCTCCGGGTGGGCGAGGCCGGCCGCGACCGCCAGTGCCTCCTCGCCGAGGCTGCGCCGCTGCTGCGGGGCGGCCCCGGCCGGGGTCGCCGCCAGCGCGGACGCCGCGACCACGGCGGCGGCGGCGAGCAGGGACACCACGCGACGGGCGCGGCGGACGGTACGGGTCTGGTGCGACATGCCTACTGCCTCCGGCGGACCGACGGGAGCGCATAGCTCCGCTCCATCCAGTGGTCGGATGGTCGCTCTGCGTGATCCTACCGTGTCAGCGCCCGGTGCAGCCGCCCCGCCGTGCGCCGCAGCAGGCCGGGTCGGGGCAGCCCGACCCGCAGCGAGAGCTCCTGCCGCGGATCGGTCCAGTACGGGCCGACGGTGCGTCCCGAGCCGTCCGGGTGCGGCCGGGCCGGGAGCGGTCCGGCCAGGCCCACCGCGCGGTCCGCGCCGACCCGGACCTTGCCGGTCCGGCCGAGGATGCGCAGGTCGGCCCACAGGTCCCAGGCGCCGTCCGCCAGTGCCTCGCCGGACGCCGCGGCGGCCGGGTCGAGCACCGCCTCACCGGTGACCGCGAGACCGCCGTCGGGTCCGCCGCGGACCACCTCGGTAGTGGTGGGCAGCGGGTGCCTGCCGCCGTCGGCGCGGCGGCGCAGCACGATCCCGGCCCGGCCGAGGCCGGGTGCGGCGGTGCCGGACAGCGGCTCGGCGGCGAAGCGTTCCAGCAGCGCGGGGTCCAGGCCCGACGGCACCAGCACGTCCTGGTCGGGACGGACCCCGACCGGTCCGCTGTCGGCGGCCAGCCGGGCGGTGAAGCGCAGCCGCAGCGTCCCCTCGGGGTGCCAGCTGACGTCGTCCAGCCGGATCCGGCAGCTCAACGACCGTTCCCAGGCGGCCACCCGGGCCAGTTCGTCCAGCCGCCCCTCGGCCGCGAGCGAGGCCAGCACCCGCTGCTCGGCCGACAGTCCGGCCACCGCGCCGGGGCTGATCCGGTCCACCAGCAGCGCGCGGAGCCGCTCGAACCGCTCGGCCCGGTCCGGGGCGCCGGACGGTAGCAGCGCGGTGTCGGCCAGCCGGTCCAGCAGTTCGGAGCGGAGCCAGTGCCGTTGCAGCCGGTCCCGCTGCTGGCCGGGCCCGGTCAGCCGGTCGACCGTGTCGAGCAGGTCCAGCAGCCCGGCGTCGGCCTCGGCCGGGGTCTCCGCGGTCCCGCCGGGGCGGTAGCGGAGAGCAGGGTCGCCGCCGAGGACCGAGGTCCGGCCCGAGCACAGGTACCCGGCCAGGGTGAACACCTGCTCCGCCCGCGGCCGTCCCGGCGGCCCGAACCGCAGCCCGTGGTCGGCCAGGAAGCCGCGGTGGAACAGCTGGTCCGCGCCGAGGCTGTCCAGCAGCGGGTCCTTCCCCGGCGTCGCGGCCGGGCGGTCCGCGGCGAACAGGGCGGCCGGCGCCGGACGGCCCTCGGCCGGTTCGGCCCGGCCGACCACGATGTCCGCGTCCTGCTCCAGGCCGTAGCCGTACAGCCGTTCCAGCGCCCGGTCGGTGAGCCGGTCGCCGGGGGTGAGGAAGAGCAGGTACTCGCCGCGCGCCGCCGCGGCGCCCGCGTCCCTGGGGTCCTCGGCCGCGCCCTCGGCGAGCGGCACGCTCCGCCCGGCTGCGCCCGGCGGCACCGGGCCGCCGACGTACAGCACCTCGACGACGTCCGCGGGCAGTGACTGGGCGGCCAGCGAGGCGGTGCTCGCGGCCAGCAGCGCCGGGTCGGCGGCGGCCGGAAGCACCACGCTGACCGCGGGGAAGGGACGGGGCCCGCCCTCGGCGACCGGCCGCACCAGCAGGCTGAGCCCGTCCTCCTGCTCCGGTCCGACCGAGAACCGGGCGCTGACGCCGAGTCCGGCCACGGCCAGTTCGGCTTGGTCCAGGTCCAGGCCCTGACCCGCCGTCGGCCGGGTGTACCGGTCCAGCCCGGGGCCCAGCACCCGCAGCCGCAGGTCCCAGACCCCCTCGGCGACCGGTCCGCCGCCGGCCGCCCGGCGCGGGTCGAACAGCACACTGCCCCGGATCACCGGACGGACCGTCAACTCGCCGTCGGCGTCATGGCCATGAGCCTCCAGGCTCAGCGTGGTGCTGCACGGCAGCGGCCAGGTCACCGCGCTGTCGCGGTGCCGCAGCAGCGCGTCGCAGCGGAACCGGCCCAGCTCCCCGCTGACGTCGAGCGGTCCGCCGAGGTCCAGCCCCTCGGTCAGCGCCGGGTCGAGCAGCTGGCGCCCGTCGCGCGTACGCAGCACCAGCGGGGTCCCCTCGGCGTCCCTGACGAAGTCCGCGGCGAAGTCGATCCGCAGCCGCTCCCGGCGCCGGCCGACCGAGCCGACCACCGCCCGCGACGCCAATCCCGAGGCCCGCTCCGACAGTTCGAGCAGCTGGTCGGGCCGGTCGGCCCGGATCAGGGCGGCTCTGGCCCGCTCCAGGCCGAACAGCCCGGCGTAGACGCCCTCGGGCAGGTAGTCGGCGGCCACCGCGCGCAGCGCCCGGAACAGCTCCAGCCGCTGGTCCGGCGGATAGGCCGGGAAGATCGGCTCGCTCAGGTACTTGACCAGGTCGGCCCGCCAGAAGCGGCGCAGCCAGGTCTCCCGCACCGCCTCGTCGTCGGTCTCGGCCAGCAGCGCGTCGAAAATCTCGCGGAGGTTGCCGCTGTAGCTGCCGGGGTCGAGCCGGGACGGGGTGGCGTTGCCGCCGTCCTCCTGCTCCAGGTAGTAGTAGCAGGGGTAGTCGCCGACCACCGACACGCTCGCGGCCCGCAGCACCGCCGGGACCATGAACAGCAAGTCCTCGCCGACGTAGTGGCCGACCGGGAACACGATGCCCTGCTCGCGCAGGAAAGCGGTGCGGTACATCTTGTGCACGGTCAGGCTGTCGTGCAGCGGCGCGGTGCGATAGGTGCAGGATTCCCGGGTGCGGCTCATCAGGGCGTGCGGTATCCCGCGCAGCCGGTGGGTGCTGCTGACCTTTCCGATGACGATGTCCGAGCGGTTGCGGCGCCCGAGCGCGTACATGCGCTCCAGCGCCTCCGGGCCCATCGTGTCGTCGTGGTCGACGAACTGGACGTACTCGCCGCGGGCCGCGGCGACCGCGGTATTGCGGGGCTGCCCCGGCCAGCCCGAGTTCGGCAGCCGCAGCACCCGGAACAGCGGGTCCTGCGCGGCCAGGGTCTCCAGCCGGTCCGGTGTGCCGTCGGTCGAGCCGTCGTCGGCGAAAAGCACCTCGAACTCGTCGCGGCTCATCGTCTGTTCCCTCATCGAATTGACGAGCGAATCGATCAACTGCCCCGAATTGTAGGTGGGAACGACGACTGTGACAGATATGGACACCACTGCATACTAGACGCCACGGCCGGGCGAATTTCCTGTGAATATCAACCTTCGGAAAAGGTTCGGAATTCCGGTAAGGCGTGGGTGTGAACTACTCGGGCTCGCCGGTGCCGAGCAGCGCGGCGGCGAGCGCCCTGGCGGTCCGCGGGCCGCGCCCGTACGCGGGGTGGGCGGCGTCCAGCGAGGGCATCCGGGCCGGGGCGTGCTCCTGCTCCACCCGCTCGATGACGGTGCCGCCGGTCTCGGCCTCCAGCACCGGCGCGAACCCGGCCCGGCGCAGCGCCGCCAGCGTGGTGTCCGGATCGGCCGCGCTGATCAGCACCGTCGGCGCGATCCGGCGCAGCCCGAGCCTGGCCAGCGCCCTGGTCCTGGACAGTTCCAGCAGCAGCGACTCGTCGTCGGAGCGGACGCAGCAGCCGGAGCGGACCACCCGCATCCGGCCGTGCGTCCGCGCGGTGTCCTTGACCAGGTACTCCAGCGGCTGCGGCAGTCCGCGCCCGCCCTCGGAGACCTCGCCGAGCCGGGCCAGCAGTTCCTCCGGATCGCTGCCCGAGTCCAGCGCCCGGCGCATCGAGGCGGCGCTGATCCGCCAGACCACCGCGTGCCCCTCGGACTCCCGGTCGGCGCAGGAGGCCAGCAGGTCGGTCAGCTCCGGCGCGGCCGACCCGGAGACCACGACGGTCAGGTCCGCCTGGAACCGGGCGGTGGTCCGCGGCGCGGGCAGCAGCTCGGCCAGCGCGGCGGCCAGCGCCGCGACCGCCGCCGCCAGCTCGGGGCGTCCCTTGAGCGAGGGGCCGGCGCCGGGCACCGCGGGGAAGTGCCGGTCCGCCCCGGCCCGCAGCAGGCCGAGCACCGCGTGCCCGATCGGGGTCAGCACCCCGTGTGCGACCACGCCCAGCAGCTCGGCCTCGGCCAGCGTCGCGGCCAGCCGCTCCGGATCGCGCGGACGCCTGCCCACCAGCGCCGGGAGCCGCCAGGCGGCCACCGCCAGCAGGTCCTCCAGTGCGTCCGGCCGGTCCGTGCACACCCCCTGACCCGGCGTCAGCTCCGCCAGCGCCTCCAGCAGCGCCCGCCGCAGCGGGACGGCCGCCGGGTCCTCCGGATCGACCAGGGCGACCGGGGTGGACTCCGGATCGGGCCAGTGGCTGAACACCTCCGGCACCACCGCCCAGGTGGCGACCAGCGGCAGCAGCCGTTCGGCCGGGGCCGCGGCCAGCCAGCGCGGAAAGCGCCCGCTGGGCAGCATCCGCGGCGGAGGCGGCGGCGGGGCGTGCCGGCTCCGCCTGCCGCGCACCGGCTCGGGCTCCGGATGCAGCGGAGCCAGCAGGTCCGCGCAGGAGGCCAGGTCCAGCCACAGCCGGGTCTGCTGCTCGGTCGCGCCCAGCGCCTTCGCCAGCCGCCGGGTGTCGCGTACCGCGATGCCGCCCGACCGCCGTACCGCCAGCGGCTGGACCGCGACCTGACGCATCAGCAGCTCGATCCGGGCGGCGGCCCCGAACGCCGCCGCCCGCGCCTCGTGGTCCACCGCCTCGCGCTGCACCGCGGCGGTGTGCCGCGGCTGCGGCGGCACCGGGTCGTACGGCGGCCTGGCGTCCGGGTCGCGCAGCGCCGTGCCGGCCTCGTAGGGCAGCTCGGCCAGCTCCTCCCCGGCCGGGACCAGCAGGCCGTGCTCGGCCAGCCAGTCGGCCCCGGGGTCGCCGGAGCCGGGGCGCAGGACGTAGGTGGTCGGCGCGGAGGTGTAGTAGCCGCCGTAGCGCGAGACGAAGCAGCGGGTGCGCACCGCGGCGGGCCCGGCGACCAGCCGGTCCAGCACCGCCCGCGCGGCCGGCGGCGCCTGGTCGGCCAGGGCCCGGACCGTCCCGGTGTCGCTGAGCGCGGCCACGATCGCCCGCTGCCGGGCGTCCCTGGTGGACTCCGCGGGCAGCCCCAGCGCCCGGTGGATCCGGGTGATCTCACCGGCCTGGAACACCGTGCTCAGCGCAGCGTCGACCGGACCGCCGAGCCCCAGCAGCTCCGGGGTCTGACGGTAGATCAGCTGAGGCGCCACCAGCAGTCCCTGCGGATGCGGCAGCAGCAGCGCCGACTCCGCGAGCCGGGCCAGCACCGCCCCCAGCGCCCGCGCCGCCGCGGCGTCCAACCGCAGGAACTCCTCCAGCGCTGCCCGCGGCACGGCCCGCTCGGCCGGATCCGCGAAGCCGCCCCAGTCCGAAGAGCCGCCCCGGCCCGGTGCCGGCACCGGGCCGAAGGTCCGTTCGGCCAGCGCCCCGATCGCGGTCAGCACCTGCACGTCCGCGGTGTTCGCGGCCCGCAGCGCCCGGCCCACCGAGCCGTCCGTCAGCAGCAGGTCCGCCAGCACCCGGGTCGAGCCCACCCCGGCCCCGCCGACGGCCGCGCCGGGCAGCCCGCGCTGCTCCAGCAGCTCGGTCAACTGCCCCGCGCCGAGCCCGCCGAGCCAGGCCGCCAGGGCCTCCCGTGTCCTCACCCCATCGACCTTAGCCAACGCGGATTCGGAAACGCCGCTACCGGACCAGCCCGAACACCGCTGTCACATCGTCATGGCGCTTGCCGCGGTAGGCGCCGGGGGCGGTGGCGTGCTCGGCCGCCCGCACCGCCCGGACGACGGAGTCGGGGCCCTCCTGCTCCAGCGCGTCGAGCAGCCGGAGCCAGCTCCAGCCGTACCGCTCGACCAGCCGGGACACTCCGTCGGTGACCACGGCGAAGCGGCGCACCTCCGCGGCCGGGAGGCTGAGGACGACGGCCCGGTCGGCCGCCTCGGGCCTGCTGCCCGCCACCCAGAAGCCCTGGTCGCTGTTGCGCAGCCGGGACAGCGCCACCCGGTCGCAGGCCGGCAGCCGTGCCACCCGGTCGTCGCTCACCTCGACGATCTCCCCGGCGGTGGTCTCCAGCACCACCGGCGAGTCGGCCAGCACCAGGCAGTCGAGGACGCCCTCCCGTTCCCGCACCAGGGCGACCGTGCTGGACGGGCTGTCCGGGTTGGTCAGATCGCATCCGCCGTGCAGCGCCCGGGTGTTGACGATCCCTTGGCGCAGCGTCTCGGGCAGCGCCAGCTCCGGCCGCTCGATCAGCAGCGCGGCCAACTGCCCGCCCAGCCGCCCGACGAGCCAGGCCACGTCATGGACGCAGCCGGTGGGCAGCCCGCTGGCGGTCGCGCCGTCCAGCACCACCACGAACCGCTCCGAGGCCAGCACGAAGTCCTCGTTCACAGCCGTGTCGGGCCCGGCCCGGCACACATAGCTGACCTGCACCGACCGACCTCCGCAACAAAGAGGCCCAGGCTCACGGGAACTCCCGCTGACCTGGGCCTTTGTGACACTCCTCGCGAAGTGCCCCCGGTAGGATTCGAACCTTCGCACCCGCCTCCGGAGGGTGCGAAGGGCCCGATCCTACCGACCTGGGCAAATGCGACCCGATGGATCTGTGCCCTTGACCCCTGACTGGCCGCCAGTCTCCTCACTGAGCCGTCCGATCTGGCGCGCTTCTGGCGCGGTGCGCGGGTCAGCGCTCACCGGCGCATATCTGCCGGGCAAGGTCTTCGACAACCTGAGGCACTGGCTCGATGCCGACGGCTCGCAGGCGGGCGAGTAGTTCGCGGTGAACGGTCTCGTACTGGCCGCGAGCGTACTCAGCACGGACCTCCGCGATCGCGGCTTCGAACTTGCCCGCGTACTCCCTGAGGGCGGGCATGGCCGCGTCGTAGTCCTCGGTGGTCACCGTCTGATCCCATCAAGGTTCAACTCATGCGGCAAGCCTCGTACCCAAAAGCCGAAGAAGTGACACCCCGGTCCTGTGACCTGCGAGGCAACCGCTGATCGCCCTCCTGAGCTGCTGGGGAGCGGTCGGCGGTTGTCGTCGTTGTGCGCCCTTGGTCACCCTCGCACGGCCCCGAGACGGCCCAAGGGGCTGCTGGGGTCTGGTGGCTCGGCTGGCTCAAGGGCTAGGCGGTCCCGCAGGGGGTTCGCCGTACTGGGCCACAAAGGTCGCGTAGTCCTCAGTCTCGAAGTGAGCGACCGCGCCAAACAGGAAGCGCAGCTCTGCGATCTGTCTCCAGCCACCTGTCACGTACGCCTGCACTGGTGGCAGAGGCGCTTGGGGTTCGCACACCCATTTGCCATTTACGCAGCGGATCTTGATCGTATTGGGTGCGGTCATGCGCGGAAGGCTATCGCTGTCGGAGGTCAGCTCTTGGCTAGGCCCCGGCCCCTCCGCAGGAACCACACTCCTCCCTGCTGCCATCCCGTCTGCCGTCGTCCCACACAACGTGGAGCGGGCTTGCTCCCTGGTGTCCAGGTGCAGCGCCCTACTGGACGAACGACCTGGACACCAGGGAGCAAGGCTGCTCGGCTCTGCCTGGGACGACGGCAGACGGGATGGCAGCCACCACCTCAACCATGAACGACGTAAGCGCGCCGTCCGAACCGTGGCCATCCCGGAGCCGGAGCGCCCCCGCCGGAGGCATCGTCCTGGGCGTGGGCTGTCGGGCTGCCTGGGCGCTGGTGGGGTTCTCTCTGGCATGCCCTTGGGCCTATCTCTTGCGGGCGCGCGATGTGGCGAGCCGCGCCAGCGCGGGGCGAAGACAGGAGCGCAGGCGCGAGCGCGCCGCGCCGCGCGCCCGGCGGAGCGGTAGCGACGCCGGGTGCCTTGAGTCAGTAGCGATTTCGGTAACCAGGTCGGCGGAGCCGTGCCGCTCGGCTATCCGATCAGGCCGAATGCTGCTGTGACGTCGTCGTGACGCTTCCCGCGGTAGGTGCCTGGCTCGGTGGCGATCTCGGCTTCGCGTACGGCTTGGACGGCGGATGCCGGGCCTTGCTTCTCCAGGGCGTCGAGGATGTGCAGCCAGCTCCAGCCGTAGCGTTCGACCAGTCGGGACACTCCGTCGGTGACGAGTGCGAAGCGGCGTACGTCGGTCACGGGAACGCTGGCGGTCACGGCCCGGTCGGCTGCCTCGGGCTTGGTGCTGGCCACCCAGAAGCCTTCGTCGGTGTTGCGGAGCTGCATGAGCGAGTCGCGGTCGTAGGCGGGCAGGTGCGAGGTCCGGTCGTCGTTGACCTCGATGATCTCCCCGCTGTGGGTCTCGACCACGACGGGAGAGTCGGCCAGTGCCAGGCAGTCCAGGATCCCGTTGTGCTCGCGGACGATGGCGACGGTGCTGGAAGGGCTGTTCGGGTTCGTCAGATCACACTCAGGGTGCAGCGCCCGGGTGTTGATGATCCCTTGGCGCAGTACTTCGCGCAGCGCGAGATCCGGTTGTGCGATCAGCACCGCTGCGAGCTGGCCTCCGAGTCGGCTGGCGAGCCAGGCAACATCATGGACGCAGCCGTTGGGCAGCCCGCTGGCGGTCGCGCCGTCCAGGACGATGACGAACCGCTCGGACGCGAGGATGAAATCTTCGTTCGCGGTCGCGTCGGGGCTGGCCTGGCATACGTAGCTGATCTGCACTGGTCTTCCTTGGTTACTCGGGGGCCGGGAACTCGTAGGCGAATACGTGGCGGTCGGCAGCCATCACGGAGCGGAAGACCTCGACCGGTTGCTCTCCTGCGAACGCGATGCGGTGCAGTTCGGCAACGGGCGTGCCCGGCACCAGGCGCAGGGCCTTGCTCTCGTCGGGGCTGGGCATCCTGGCCTCGATCTCCTCGCGGAACTTCGTCAGCCTGTACCCCCGCTCCTCCAACCGCTGGTAGCTGCCACCGGGGCCGGTGTTCTCCTGGCGGATGGTGGTGCCCTCGATCATCTCCAGCCGGTAATAGCTGTCGGCGAGCTGCGTGGGGTAGTTCTCGATCCAGGTCCGGCGGCGGCGTACGAAGACGAGAGCTCCCGGCTCGATGCCGAACCACTTGGCGACCCATGCCGGTGAGGGGACCTCGGCCAGTTCGAGCATCTCCTGTCGCCACTCCAGTCCGGCGGCTTCGACCTCGGCTTGGAAGGCTGCCTTGCCCACGTCGCGGTAGTGGCGGGCGAATCGGTCCGAGCCCACGCGGATGATGGGGGGCTTCTCTCGGACGAACACGCCGCGACCGCGTATCCCGACGACGAGTCCTTCGTTCTTGAGCAGTGCGACGGCCTGGCGGGCGGTCTGCGGCGCTGTCCCGTGTTCCTCGACGAGTTCGCGTTCGGAGGGCAGAGCGGCGCCGGGGGCGAGTTCGCCGCTGATGATGCGCTCGCGCAAGGCGTCGGCGATCTGCCGGGACGGGGACCTTGGGTCGCTCGGGTTGATGGTCACGCGACTAGATTAGCGCACTTCACTAGTGAGGTATTGACCCCGTGCGGAGTGTGCCAGTACGGTGACATCACTGCCTCACTAGTGAGGTAGTGATCCTTCTGAATCGAGCAGAGAGCGGCGACCAACCGCCAAGTCAGCCCGCCGCTCTCCGTCCCACGAAGGGAAGTCACATCATGCCTGTTGCTCTTGCTGTCGTCGCCCCGGTGCTGTCCGTGCCGGTGGCTGAGTTGAAGCCCGTGCGGGTCTCGCGCGCCGGTCGTGAGTGCCCGGTCTGCGCGTCTGCCCCCTGCTCCTCGCCGCTGGACTGCGCGGCGGAGTTCTCGGCTCACGTCTGGGTGGCCTGCGCGGACTGCGCGGGGACCGGCTGGGACTCGACCGGGATGGCGATCTGGTGCCGGGTCTGCGGCGGCTCGAAGATCGTGGAGGGCTGAGCGGTGACCGAGACCGAATGGCGTGCCCTGTGCGGCCTGGCCCGGCGCTGCCGGGTGACCGTCCCGGGCCTGTGCCCGCACTGCTTCGCCCCGGCTCCTGGCTGGTGCTGGGTCCTGGATGAGGTCGAGGGCCGCAAGTTCCTGACCCACGACGGGGAGGAGCTGTGCAACGGCTCCAGCGAACCGCCCACCGGCCCTGCGCGGTCCCTGCTGCTCCCGGCACTGGCGGTGGCGGCATGACGGCCCCGCTGGACCCGCTGGCGATCGCCGACCTGACGCGGGTGGCCTCGCGGCCGGACTTCGCCCGGTGGCACTGGCAGATGCAGCGCACGGGCGGCTGCGCGCACCCGATCCGGATCGCCGGATGGCGCAGGACCGTGGACCGCGCCACGGGCAGCGTGGTGGCGGAGCGCTCGTACTCCACCGTCACCGAGCCCGGCGGGGTGCTGCGGCTGGCGTGCGGCAACCGCCGCGCCTCGCGCTGCCCCTCGTGCGCGCGCACCTACGCCGGGGACACCTTCCACCTGATCCGCGCCGGACTGACGGGCGACGCCACCAAAGGCGTCCCGGCCGATGTCCGCTCGCACCCGCGGGTGTTCGCCACCCTGACAGCCCCCTCCTTCGGCCGCGTCCACAACGTCCCCAAGTCCGGCCGGTGCCGCTGCGGTGCCCGCCACACCGAGACCGATGCCCGGCTGGGCACGCCGCTGGACGCACGGACGTACGACTACGCGGGGGCGGTGCTGTGGAACAACTACGCGGGTGACCTGTGGCGGTACTTCTCGATCTACCTGCGCCGGGAGGTGGCGCGCCGGGTCGGGCTCTCACAGACCGCGCTGACGAAGGTGTGCCGGATCTCGTTCGCCAAGGTCGCCGAGTTCCAGCGCCGCGGCGCGGTCCACTTCCACGCCATCGTGCGCCTGGACGGCCCTGGTGGGCCCGGTGACACACCTCCGTCCTGGGCGACCGCGACCCTGCTGAACGAGGCGATCCGCACCGCTGCGGCCGCGGTCTCGGTGCCGGTGGACGCTGCCGGGGACCGCCCCGCACTGCGCCTGGGCTGGGGGCAGCAGGTCGACGTCCACGAGATCACCGGATCGGCCGGCGCCGGGGAGCTGACCGAGGAAGCCGTGGCCGGGTACGTCGCCAAGTACGCCACCAAGGCAGCAGAGACCACGGAGACGGTGGACCGCCGGATCGGGGAGCTGTCGGAGCTGGACAAGCTGAGCATCCCCGACCACACCCGGCGGCTGATCGAAGCCTGCTGGGCGCTGGAGGCGGTGTACCCCAAGCGGCTGCTGGAGCACTGGTCGCACATGCTCGGCTTCCGCGGCCACTTCTCCTCCAAGTCCCGCCACTACTCGGTCACCCTCGGAGAGCTGCGCAAGACGCGGGCGGACTGGCGGGCCCGGCAGGAGCACCGCGAGCGCGGGTTGCCGGAGGACGGCGACGACTCGGAGGGAAGCACGCTGGTCCTCGCGCACTGGCGCTTCGCCGGAGCCGGACTGACGCCCGGCGAGTCGATGTTCGCCGCCACCATCGCACGGGACCTCGCGGCCAACCGCGAGATCAGGAAGGAGCTGCAAGCCGACTGGGAGGAAGAGGAATCATGGCAGACCGCCTACTGAACGTGGCGCAAGTGGCTGAGTTGCTGGGGACCTGGGAGGACTCGGGGGAGCGGTTCCCCCGGCGGCTGATCGCCGAACGACGGATCGAGTTCATCCACGTCGGACGACACGTCCGCATCCGCGAGAGCGCGGTCGAGGCGTACTTGGCGGCCAACACGGTGCACCCGGTGACTCGTCGGCGCGGCCTGAGGACGGTGGCTTGATGGCGAACGCGAAGGGCAACCGGCGGCGCTTCGGCTCGGTTCGACAGCTCCGCTCGGGGCGCTGGCAGATCCGCTACCCGGACCCCAGGACGGGCCTGATGCGCCCGGGGGAGCGCACCTACGACACGAAGACGGATGCCACGGTCGCACTGACGCTGATCGAGGCGGACATCACCCGAGGCGACTGGACCGACCCGGACGCGGGGAACGTCAACTTCGGCGAGTACGCCGACAACTGGCTGAGGGATCGGGAGCTGGCTGCCCGGACGCGGGAGCGCTACGAGGGGGTGATCCGGCTGCACCTCAAGCCGGGCCTCGGGGCGGGGACACTGGTGGCGATCACTCCGGCCAAGGTGCGTTCCTGGCGGACGGACCTGCTCGAAGCGGGGGTTGGGGCTCCGACCGTTGCCAAGGCGTACCGCGTGCTGCGGGCGGTTCTCCACACGGCTGTGGATGACGGTCTGATCCCCCGGAATCCCTGCCGGATCAAGGGGGCGGCTGACGACAAGTCACCGGAGCGGCCGATCCTGACCTTGGCGGAGGTCTACGCGGTGGCTGACGCGATCCAGCCTCGCTACCGGGCGCTGGTGCTGCTGGCGGCCTTCTCCAGTCTCCGCTTCGGCGAGTTGGCGGCGCTCACCCGGCGTGATCTCGACCTGGAGCGGCAGATCGTCCGGGTGCGGCGGGCTCAGGTGGAGCTGGCGACGGGGCAGCTCCCGGTCAAGGACCCGAAGAGTGCTGCGGGCGTCCGACCGGTGGCGCTGCCTTCGGCCATCGTCAAGGACATGGAGACGCATCTCCGCTGGTTCGGGGAGTCCGAGTCGTCCGGTCGGCTGTTCGTGGGGCCGAAGGGCGGCAAGCTCCGGCGGAGCAACTTCCACCACATCTGGTCCAAAGCGCTGGCGGATGCCGGGGTCCTGCCGGTGCGCTTTCATGATCTTCGCCACACGGGCAACACCATGGCGGCCGATACCGGGGCCAGTACCCGTGAGTTGATGCACCGGATGGGCCACTCCACCATGGACGCGGCCCTGAGATATCAGCACATGCGGGGCGAGCGTGACCGGTTGATCGCCGACGCCATGGATGCCGAGATCAAGAAGGCTCAGGGCAACGGCCGAAAGCGCCTGCCGAAGCAAGATCCCCCGGCGGCTTCTGGCGCGTGACTGGCACGGCCGTGAGCCGGTGATCCTAAACAAAGAGGCCCAGTTCGGCGAGATATACTCGCTGACCTGGGCCTTTGTGGCACTCCGTACGGAGTGCCCCCGGTAGGATTCGAACCTACGCACCCGCCTCCGGAGGGCGGTGCTCTATCCCCTGAGCTACGGGGGCCTGCTGTGCAACAGGCAGAACACTACCAGCCCCGACCTGGTCCTCGTGCACGGGTTTCGCCCGGGGCGGTGTCGCCGTGGCGTCGCCCCGGTGCCGCCGGTTCAGGGAAACCGGGAAAGCGGGGACGGGCCGTCAGCCCTCCGCCTACCCTGAGTGACATGTCAGGCTCGTTCGGGCGGGTCCTCGTCGTCGACGACAGCGAGGTGATCCGTCAGCTGATCAGGGTCAACCTGGAACTCGAAGGGTTCGAGGTGGTGACCGCCGCGGATGGCGCCGAGTGCCTCGACGTCGTCCACGCGGTACGACCCGACGTGATCACCCTTGATGTGGTCATGCCGCGCCTGGACGGCCTGCGGACCGCGGCCCGGCTCCGCGCCGACCCGCGCACCAGCGCCCTGCCGATCGCGATCGTGAGCGCCTGCACCCAGCTGGATCTGGAACGCGGCGAGTCGGTCGGCGTGGACGCCTACCTCGGCAAGCCCTTCGAGCCGATGGACCTGATCGACCTGGTCCGCAGGCTGGCCGCGGCCTCCCGGTTCAGCTCTGAGCGAACGCCGCTTCCGCCATCCGCCGGACACGACCGTCTCAGCCCCTAAACGCGGTGGCGGACGAGCCCCCCGTCTCGCCTACGCTTGCCCCTGTGACACCCGCAGAGCTTTCCCAGGCAGTCCAGTCCGCGGTTCGTGCCGCCGTCGAGGCGGGCGAACTCAGCGTCGCCGCCCCCGAGACGGTGACCGTCGAGCGGCCCAAGAACAAGGACCACGGCGACTACGCCACCAACGTGGCCCTGCAACTGGCGAAGGCGGCCGGACGACCGCCGCGCCAGGTGGCCGAGCTGGTCGCCGGGCGCCTGCGCGAGCTGCCCGGGGTCGACCGGGTCGACATCGCCGGGCCCGGCTTCATGAACATCACCCTGGACGCCACGGCCAGGGGCGAGGTCGCCCGCAGCGTTCTCGGCGAGGGTCCGGTCTACGGGCACAACGACTCCTTCGCCGGGGCCCGGGTCAACCTGGAGTTCGTCTCCGCGAACCCGACCGGCCCGATCCACATCGGCGGGGTCCGCTGGGCCGCGCTCGGCGACTCGCTCGGCCGGATCCTGCGCGCCTCCGGCGCCGAGGTCACCACCGAGTACTACATCAACGACGCCGGCGTGCAGATGTCGAAGTTCGGCAACTCCCTGCTCGCCGCCGCCAACGACCGCCCGGTGCCGGACGACGGCTACGTCGGCGAGTACATCAAGGACATCGCCGCGCAGATCACCGCGGAGAACCCGGGCATCCTCGCGCTGCCCGAGGACGAGCAGCGCGAGCGCTTCCGGGCCGAGGGCCTGCGGCTGATGGTGACCGAGATCAAGCGGTCGATGGAGGAGTTCGGCGCGCACTTCGACGTCTGGTTCTCGGAGAAGTCGCTGCACGACTCCGGCGCGGTGGAGAAGGCGGTGGACCGGCTCCGCGAGCAGGGCCACGTCTTCGAGCAGGACGGCGCGATCTGGCTGCGCACCACCGACTTCGGCGACGACAAGGACCGGGTGCTGATCAAGGCGGACGGCGAGACCACCTACTTCGCCTCCGACGCCGCCTACTACCTCAGCAAGCGGGACCGCGGCCACGAGGTCAACGTCTACATGCTGGGCGCGGACCACCACGGCTACGTCAACCGGCTGAAGGCCATCGCGGCCTGCGCCGGCGACGACCCGGCCCGCAACATCGAGGTCCTGATCGGCCAGTTCGTCAAGATGGTCAAGGACGGCCAGGAAGTCCGCATGTCCAAGCGGGCCGGCAACATCATCACCATCGACGACGTGGTCGAGTGGATCGGCGTGGACGCCGCGCGGTACACCCTCTCCCGCTCGCCCTCCGACTCCACCATCACCCTCGACATCAACGTGCTCACCAGCACGTCCAACGAGAACCACGTCCACTACGTGCAGTACGCGCACTCGCGGATGTGCTCGATCCAGCGCAACGCCGCCGCGCTCGGCTTCGACAAGGGCCCGACCGAGGGCTTCGCGCCGGAGCTGCTGGACACCGAGGCCGAGCGGGAGCTCCTCGGCGCCCTCGCCGCGTTCCCCGGTGAGGTCGCCAAGGCGAGCCGCTTCCGCGAGCCGCACCACATCGCCCGCTACCTGGAGGAGACGGCCGGCTCCTACCACCGTTTCAACGACCAGTGCCGGGTCCTCCCCTTCGGTGACGACGAGGTCACCGACCTGAACCGGTCCCGGCTCTGGCTGGTCGAGGCGACACGCACCGTGATCGCCAACGGCCTTGCCCTGCTGGGCGTTTCAGCCCCCGAACGTATGTGAGCCCAGTGGAGAACGCATGAGCCGCTCCGCCCACCCCGCAGGCCCGCGCCACGGGGACGTCATGCCGGAGGGGCACTTCACCGCCCCTCCGGCCGACCTGAACGCCCTGGACCCCAAGGTCTGGGCCCGCACGGTCACCCGCACCCTCAGCGGCCCGGTCACCGTCGGCGGCGTCGACGTGCGGCAGCTCGCCGAGGAGTTCGGCACCCCCGCCTACATCCTCGACGAGCAGGACTTCCGCGCCCGCTGCCGGGCCTGGCGCGACGCCTTCGGCGCGGACGCCGACGTCTACTACGCGGGCAAGGCCTTCCTCTCCCGCGCGGTGGTCCGCTGGCTGCACGAAGAGGGCCTGAACGTGGACGTGTGCAGCGGCGGCGAACTGACCGTCGCCCTGTCCGCCGGAATGCCCGCCGACCGGATCGCCTTCCACGGCAACAACAAGTCGGTCCCCGAGCTCGAATACGCCGTCAAGTCCGGGGTCGGCCACGTCGTGGTGGACTCCTACGACGAGTTGGTCCGGCTCTCCTGGATCGCCGAGCAGCAGGGCGTCCGGCAGAAGATCCTGATCCGGGTCACGGTCGGGGTCGAGGCGCACACCCACGAGTTCATCGCCACCGCGCACGAGGACCAGAAGTTCGGCCTCTCGCTCTCCGGCGGCCACGCCGCCGAGGCGGTGCGCCGGGCGCTGACCCTGGACGGCCTGGAACTCCGCGGCATCCACTCGCACATCGGCTCGCAGATCTTCGACATGGCCGGCTTCGAGGTCGCCGCCCGCCGGGTGGTCGGCCTGCTCGCCGAGATCAAGGCCGAGCACGGCGTGGAGCTCCCCGAGATCGACCTCGGCGGCGGCCTCGGCATCGCCTACACCAGCGAGGACGACCCGGCCGAGCCCGCCGACATCGCCAGCGCGCTGGCCGACATCGTCCGGCGCGAGTGCGCGTCCGCGGGCCTGAGCACCCCCCGGCTCTCGGTCGAGCCCGGCCGCGCCATCGTCGGCCCCACCGCCTTCACCCTCTACCGGGTCGGCACGGTCAAGCCGCTGGAGGGGCTGCGCACCTACGTCAGCGTGGACGGCGGCATGTCGGACAACATCCGCACCGCCCTCTACGACGCCGAGTACTCGGTCGCGCTGGTCTCCCGGGCCTCCTCCGCCGAGCCGATGCTCAGCCGGGTGGTCGGCAAGCACTGCGAGTCCGGCGACATCGTGGTCAGGGACGCCTTCCTGCCCGCCGACCTGGCCCCCGGCGACCTGCTCGCGGTCCCGGCCACCGGCGCCTACTGCCGCTCGATGGCCAGCAACTACAACCACGCCCTCAAGCCGCCGGTGGTCGCCGTCTCCGAGGCGGGGCCCCGGGTCATCGTCCGGCGCGAGACGGAGGAGGATCTCCTGCGCCTGGATATCGGCTGACGAAATTCACATCTCAGACTCTGGAACGCCCGCAGATTTATCCGGGTCGTCCCCGAAACTGAACAAGGATCCCTGTCCCAAGCATCCATCACCCAAGCAGAGTGGAGTCGGACGATGCGCACACTGAAGGTAGCGCTCCTCGGTTGTGGAGTAGTCGGCACCGAAGTGGCCCGCATCATGACGACGCACGCCGCCGACCTGGCCGCCCGGATCGGCGCCCCGGTGGAGCTCGCCGGGGTCGCCGTCCGCCGCGCCAACCGCCCCCGTCCCGGCATCCCGGACGAGCTGGTCACCACCGACGCCGCCGAGCTGGTCAAACGCGACGACATCGACGTGGTGATCGAGGTCATCGGCGGCATCGAGCCGGCCCGCAGCCTGATCCTCACCGCCTTCGAGCAGGGCGCCTCCGTGGTCAGCGCCAACAAGGCGCTGCTCGCCGCCGACGGCTCGGCGCTGCACGCCGCTGCCGCCGCGGCCGGGGCCGACCTCTACTACGAGGCCGCCGTGGCCGGGGCCATCCCGCTGATCCGCCCGCTCCGCGAGTCCCTCGCCGGCGACAAGGTGAACCGGGTCCTCGGCATCGTCAACGGCACCACCAACTTCATCCTCGACAAGATGGACAGCACCGGCGCCGGCTACTCCGAGGCGCTGGAGGAGGCCACCGCGCTGGGCTACGCCGAGGCCGACCCCACCGCCGACGTGGAGGGCTTCGACGCCGCCGCCAAGGCCGCCATCCTGGCCGGAATCGCCTTCCACACCCGGGTCACCGCCGCCGACGTCTTCCGCGAGGGCCTGACCGAGGTCACCGCCGCCGACATCGCCAGCGCCAAGGCGATGAACAGCGTGGTCAAACTGCTCGCCATCTGCGAGCGCTCGGCCGACGGCAGCAGGGTCACCGCCCGGGTGCACCCGGCGATGATCCCGCGCACCCACCCGCTGGCCAACGTCCGCGGCGCCTACAACGCGGTCTTCGTCGAGTCCGAGGCCGCCGGGCAGCTGATGTTCTACGGCCCCGGCGCCGGCGGCGCCCCGACCGCCAGCGCGGTGCTCGGCGACCTGGTCGCGGTCTGCCGCAACAAGCTGGCCGGTTCCACCGGACCGGGGGAGTCGGCGTACGCTCAGCTCACCGTGAGCCCCATGGACGGCGTGGTCACCCGCTACCACGTCAGCCTCGACGTAGCCGACAAGGCAGGCGTCCTCGCCCAGGTCGCCACCGTCTTCGCCGAGCACGGCGTGTCCATCGACACCGTCCGCCAGCAGGGCCGGGAGGGCGACGCCTCACTCGTCGTAGTGACCCACCGCGCCACCGACGCCGCGCTGTCCGCTACGGTCTCCGCACTGCGCAGCCTGGACAACGTCCGCGGCGTGGCCAGCATCATGCGTGTCGAAGGGGAATGACCTCATGACCACTCTCACCCACACCCACCAGTGGCGCGGCCTCATCAACGAGTACCGCGACCGCCTCCCGGTGACCGACGCCACCCCCGTGGTCACCCTGCTCGAAGGCGGCACACCGCTCGTCCCGGCCCAGCTGCTCTCCGAGCGCACCGGCTGCGAGGTCTACCTCAAGGTCGAGGGCGCCAACCCGACCGGCTCCTTCAAGGACCGCGGGATGACCATGGCGATGTCCAAGGCCGCCGAGGAGGGCGCCCAGGCCGTCATCTGCGCCTCCACCGGCAACACCTCGGCCTCCGCCGCGGCGTACGCGGTACGGGCCGGGATGGTCTGCGCGGTGCTGGTCCCGCAGGGCAAGATCGCGCTCGGCAAGATGGGCCAGGCGCTGGTCCACGGCGCGAAGATCCTCCAGGTCGACGGCAACTTCGACGACTGCCTGACGCTGGCCCGCGACCTCTCCGACAAGTACCCGGTGGCCCTGGTCAACTCGGTCAACCCGGCCCGGATCGAGGGCCAGAAGACCGCGGCCTTCGAGATCGTCGACATGCTCGGCGACGCCCCGGACATCCACGTCCTCCCGGTCGGCAACGCGGGCAACATCACCGCCTACTGGAAGGGCTACCAGGAGTACGCCAAGGACGGCCTCGCGTCGCACGCCCCCCGGATGTGGGGCTTCCAGGCCTCCGGCTCGGCCCCCATCGTGGACGGCGCCCCGGTGCTGAGCCCGCAGACCATCGCCACCGCGATCCGGATCGGCAACCCGGCCTCCTGGGAGCAGGCGATCGCCGCCAGGGACGACTCCCACGGTCTGATCGACAAGGTCACCGACCGTCAGATCCTGTCCGCCTACCGGCTGCTGGCCTCCCGCGAGGGCGTGTTCGTCGAGCCCGCCTCGGCTGCCAGCGTGGCCGGCCTGCTGCACGCCGCCGAGCAGGGCCTGGTCGACCCCGGCCAGCGGATCGTCTGCACGGTCACCGGCAACGGCCTCAAGGACCCGGACTGGGCGGTCGCGGGCGCGCCCCGACCCACCACCATCCCGATCGACGCGACCGCCGCCGCCGAACGCCTCGGCCTGCTCTAGGGTCTGTTCGGACCCCAGGGCCTGTTCGGCCAGAACACCTTTTCGATACGCTAGAGGCCCCGCCGCAGGCGAAGAAAACCCAGGAGCGACAGCGACATGCCGGCCCCGTCCTTCCGCGCCGCCGCGACCCGCGTCCGCGTCCCCGCGACCAGCGCCAACCTGGGTCCCGGCTTCGACGCCTTCGGCCTGGCCCTGAGCCTCTACGACGACGTGGTGGTCCGGGTCGCCGACTCCGGCCTCTACGTCGACATCGCGGGCGAGGGCGCCGACACCCTCGCCCGCGACGAGCGGCACCTGGTGGTCCGCTCCATGCGCGCTGCCTTCGACCGCCTCGGCGGCCAGCCCCGCGGCCTCGAAGTGGTCTGCGCCAACCGCATCCCGCACGGCCGCGGCCTCGGCTCCTCCTCGGCCGCGATCGTGGCCGGCATCACCGCCGCCCGCGCCGTCACCGTCGGCGGCGCCGAGCTGATGGACCAGGCCGCGGTGCTCGCGCTGGCCTCCGAGATCGAGGGCCACCCCGACAACGTCGCCGCCTGCGTGCTCGGCGGCTTCACCATCGCCTGGACCGACGACGCGCCCACCGCCTCGGCCGCCCACGCGGTGACCCTGGAGCCGTCCGCCGCCGTGGTCCCGCTGGTGTTCGTGCCCGCCGACCCGGTGCTCACCGAGGTCGCCCGGGGCCTGCTGCCGGCCACCGTGCCGCACGCCGACGCCGCCGCGAACGTCGGCCGGGCGGCGCTGCTGGTCGAGGCGATCACCCGGCGGCCGGAACTGCTGCTGCCCGCCACCGAGGACCGGCTGCACCAGGACTACCGCACCCCGGCGATGCCGGCCAGCGCCGAACTCGTGGCGGTGCTGCGGGCCCGGGGCGTCGCCGCGGTCATCTCCGGCGCGGGCCCCACCGTGCTGGCGCTGACCGACCCGGCCACCGCCGACACGCTGCCGGCCGAGGTCTCCGCGCACCTGTCGGGGCCGCGCTGGGCCGCCCACCGCCTGGACCTCGACCTCGACGGCGCCTGCGTCCTCCCGCTCCAGTCCGACGCGAAGCCGGAGACGCCCGGCGCCGGGCCGAAGCCGCCCGAGGGCTGAGCGGGGTGTACCGAGGGGTGAGATCGGGGACACGATTGGCAGACGCGGAGTGGGGGAATGTTTGTTGGGTCCAGTAGTGTTAATCTCATGTCTGCACCAGGCGCCCTACGGGGCCCGGTGCGCCGCGTCCCGATCCTGGTCCGCTCCGTTCCGCGGAGCGACTGTTCCGGGACAGCAATTCTCCGGGAGCCCGCCACAGCGCGTACGCAGCCTGCCTGCGCGAGTGTGACCGCATCCCGAAGCCGTGTCGGTGCCTCGGTCCCGCATGTGACTTACACCCATGACACGCGACGGGGGCCCGGGAAGCGGTGTGCGTCAGCACACAGAACACCAACACCGCACGTACGCATGACCGCCATCCGGCGGACCACCGCCCCGTAGCTGCGAAAACGAGCGCAGCGACGGACAGCACAACCGGTCGCCGAGCCAGACAGGCCGACGTCCGCTCCAGGGAAGGACCCTTCGTGAGCGACACCACCGATCTGATGGGCGCGCGCCCGGACGCTGACGCGTCGGACGCAACCACGGCCCCTGCGCCGAAGCGCCGTCGGACCACGGGCACCGGGCTGAACGCCATGGTGCTCGCAGAGCTGCAGCAGCTCGCCACCGGCCTCGGCATCAGCGGCACCGGCCGGATGCGCAAGAGCGACCTGATCGACGCCATCAAGGAGAAGAACGGCGGGGACCCGCTGCTCGCTGCCTCCGAGGCGCCGGCCGCGAAGCGAGCCCCCCGCAAGACCGCCGCCGCCCCGGCCGCCGCCGACGCCCCCGCGGCCCCCGCGGCCGAGGCCGTCGAGGCGCCCCCGGCCCGGCGCACCGCCCGGTCCCGCGCGGCCGAGCAGCAGATCGAGATCCCGGTGCAGACCGCCGGTGAGACCGTCGCCGAGCGGGCCCCGCGGCGCAGCCGCCGGGCCACCGCCCCGGTCACCTCGACCTCGCTCACCGGCGCCGAGGGCGCCGCGCAGGACGCCCCGGCCGCCGAGCCGGCCGCCGCCGTGGCGACCGAGGTGCGCGAGCGTCCGGCGCAGGAGCAGGGCCGCGGGGACGGCGGGGAGACCGCCCGCGAAGGCCGCAGGGACCGCCGTGAGCGGCGTGAGCGCAGCCAGGACGGCGCCGCGGTGGAGACCGAGGGCGGCGACCGCTCCAGCGACCGCAGGGAGCGCGGCAACGACCGCAACGCCGACCGCGGCAACGCCGGCGCCGGCAACGACCGCAGTGAGCGCCGCAACCGCCGCGACCGCGGCAACAACCAGGGCCAGGACGGCCAGCAGGGCCGCCAGGGCGGCGGCCAGGGCCAGCAGGGCGGCGGGCAGTCCCAGCGCCAGCAGGACCAGCGCCAGGACCAGCAGGGCGGCTTCCAGGACGACGACGAGTTCGGCGGCGGCCGTCGCCGCGGGCGCTACCGCGACCGCAACCGCCGCAACCGCCGGGACGGCTTCGACGCCCCGCCGGAGCAGCCGGTCAACGACGACGACGTGCTGATCCCGGTGGCCGGCATCCTGGACATCCTGGACAACTACGCCTTCGTCCGGACCTCGGGCTACCTGTCCGGCCCGAACGACGTGTACGTGTCGCTGGCCCAGGTCCGCAAGAACGGCCTGCGCAAGGGTGACGCGATCACCGGCGCGGTGCGCCAGCCCAAGGACGGCGAGCGCCGCGAGAAGTTCAACGCGCTGGTCCGGCTGGACTCGGTGAACGGCAGCGAGCCCGACAACGGCCGCAACCGCCCGCAGTTCAACACGCTGACCCCGCTGTACCCGCAGGAGCGGCTGCGGCTGGAGACCGACCCGGGCGTGCTGACGACCAGGATCATCGACCTGGTCGCGCCGATCGGCAAGGGCCAGCGCGGCCTGATCGTGGCCCAGCCGAAGACCGGCAAGACCATGATCATGCAGGCGATCGCCAACGCGATCACCCACAACAACCCCGAGTGCCACCTGATGGTCGTCCTGGTCGACGAGCGTCCGGAAGAGGTCACCGACATGACCCGCTCGGTCAAGGGCGAGGTCATCTCCTCGACCTTCGACCGTCCGGCCGAGGACCACACCACCGTCGCCGAGCTGGCCATCGAGCGGGCCAAGCGGCTGGTGGAGCTGGGCCACGACGTGGTCGTGCTGCTGGACTCGATCACCCGTCTGGGCCGCGCCTACAACCTGGCGGCCCCGACCTCCGGACGCATCCTGTCCGGCGGTGTCGACTCGACCGCGCTCTACCCGCCGAAGAAGTTCTTCGGCGCCGCGCGCAACATCGAGAACGGCGGCTCGCTGACCATCATCGCCACCGCGCTGGTCGACACCGGCTCGCGGATGGACGACGTGATCTTCGAGGAGTTCAAGGGCACCGGCAACATGGAGCTCAAGCTCGACCGCAAGCTCGCGGACAAGCGCATCTTCCCGGCGGTGGACGTGGACGCGTCCAGCACCCGCAAGGAGGAGATCCTGCTCGGCTCCGAGGAGTTGGCGATCACCTGGAAGCTCCGCCGGGTGCTGCACGCGCTGGACGGCCAGCAGGCCATCGAGCTGCTGCTGGACAAGATGAAGCAGACCAAGAGCAACGCCGAGTTCCTGATGCAGATCGCCAAGACGACGCCCGGCCAGGACTGACCCGGCCCCGTCGCCACGCCGCAGCCCCGGACGCACAGCCGTCCGGGGCTGCGGCGTCCCCTGCCGCGGGCGGCTCCTGCGGGCGGCCCCGATCCGGCTGCCGTACGCTCGCGGAATGACGGACAAGTCGGATGAAAAGCCTCAACCTGCGGAAAGCGGCCGTCCCCGGCGCCGCCTGCTGCGGATTCTGGCCTGGTCCACGGCGGCCGTCCTGGTGCTCTGCGCCGGGGCGGGCGGGTACGTCTACTGGCGGCTCAACAGCAACCTCAGGACCGTGGACATCAGCGGGGCGCTGGGCAGCGACCGCCCCGGCGCCTCGGGCAGCGGAACGATGAACATCCTGCTGCTCGGCTCGGACTCCCGCTCCGGCAGCAACGGGCAGCTGGCCGGGGGGGCCGCCGACGGCACCGCGCGCTCGGACACCGCGATGGTGATCCATGTGAACCAGGCACACGACCACGCCGACATCGTCAGCATCCCCCGGGACACCCTGGTCAGCAGGCCCTCCTGCCCCTCGGTGAAGGGCGGCACGGCCGCGGCGGCGGACGGCGCGATGTTCAACACCGCGTACGAGGTCGGCGGGCCCGCCTGCGCGGTGAAGACGGTGGAGTCGATGACCGGGCTGCGCATGGACCACTACGTCGAACTGGACTTCTCCGGCTTCGCCAAGCTCATCGACGCCCTCGGCGGGGTCACCGTGACCACCACCGTCCCGATCGACGACCAGAAGAGCGGGCTGCACCTCGCGGCCGGCACGCACACCCTGAACGGCACCCAGGCGCTGGCCTTCGTGCGGACCCGGCACGGCGTCGGCGACGGCAGCGACCTGGGCCGGATCGAGCTGCAGCAGCAGATGATGAAGTCGATCCTGACCAAGGTGGAGGGCATGGGGCTGCTCTCCGACCCGGTCAAACTGCTGGACATCGCGGACACCGCGACCAGCGCGCTCACCACCGACAGCCAGCTGGGCTCGGTGACGTCGCTGGTGTCGCTGGCCGAGGGGATGCGGGGCATCGGCGACAAGGACATCACCGCGGTCACCATGCCGACCGTGGTCGCCCCCAGCGACCCCAACCGCCTGGTCGCCCTGGACCCGCAGGCAGCCGACCTGTGGGCGGCGCTGGCGCTGGACCAGCCGGTCCCGGCCTCGGTGCTGGCCCTGCAGCTGCAGAACCCGGCCACCAGCCCGACCCCGGCGGCCGGCCCGAGCGCGAGCAGCGGCGCAGGCCCGAGCGCGTCCGGCACGAGCTCCGACCGGAGCCCGGAATAGCGGGCGCCCCCCGCCGGTTTGGGCAGATGCGGCCAGTGCTGGCAGACTGGTACGTCGGTCCCGGTTCACGGACGGCAGCCCGCCGTGCGACCCGGAACCCTCCCGAACCTAGGAGCACCCCTTGAAGTCCGAGATCCACCCCACCTACGTGGTCACCCAGGTCACCTGCACCTGCGGCAACGAGTTCACCACCCGCAGCACCGAGCAGTCCGGCGTCATGCGCGCCGAGATCTGCTCCAACTGCCACCCGTTCTACACCGGCAAGCAGAAGATCATGGACACCGGTGGCCGCGTGGCCCGCTTCGAGGCCCGCTTCGGCAAGAAGCACGCCGCCAAGCACCAGTAGCGGTTCCTCGGCGCCGGCCGGGCGCGCTCTCCCTCGCGGAGGTGCGGCCCGGTCGGCGCCGTTCGCGTTGGACACCCCCGCCCTGTCAGGCCACACGCACGTCGGAAGAAGGCACAGCGCCATGTTCGAGGCAGTCGAGGAGCTCCTGAGCGAGCACGCGGTCCTTGAGGAGCGGCTGGCCGACCCGGCGGTCCACGCCGACCAGGGGGAGGCCCGCAGGCTCTCCAAGCGGTACGCCGAGCTGACCCCGATCACCGCGGCCTACCGGGCCTGGCGGCAGACCGGCGACGACATCGAGGCGGCCCGCGAGTTCGCCGAGGACGACCCGGACTTCTACGCCGAGATCAAGTCCCTGGAGCGGCAGCGCGAGCAGCTGACCGAGGACCTGCGGCTGCTGCTGGTCCCGCGCGACCCCAACGACGACAAGGACGTCCTGCTGGAGGTCAAGGCGGGCGAGGGCGGCGAGGAGTCGGCGCTGTTCGCCGGGGACCTGCTGCGGATGTACCTGCGCTACGCCGAGAAGGTCGGCTGGCGGACCGAGGTCATCGACGCCAACGAGTCCGACCTCGGCGGCTACAAGGACGTCCAGGTGTCGGTGAAGGCCCGCGGCGCCCTGGAACCGGGCCAGGGGGTCTGGGCCCGGCTGAAGTACGAGGGCGGCGTGCACCGGGTGCAGCGGGTGCCCGCGACCGAGTCGCAGGGCCGGATCCACACCTCCGCGGCCGGTGTGCTGGTCACGCCCGAGGCGGAGGAGGTCGAGATCGAGATCAACGCCAACGACCTGCGGATCGACGTCTACCGCTCGTCCGGCCCCGGCGGCCAGTCGGTCAACACCACCGACTCGGCGGTCCGGATCACCCACCTCCCCACCGGTATCGTCTCCTCCTGCCAGAACCAGAAGAGCCAGCTCCAGAACAAGGAGCAGGCCATGCGCATCCTGCGGTCGCGGATCCTCGCCGCCGCTCAGGAGGAGGCGGACCAGGAGGCCAGCGACGCGCGCCGGAGCCAGGTCCGCAGCGTGGACCGGTCCGAGCGGATCCGGACCTACAACTTCCCGGAGAACCGCATCTCGGACCACCGCACCGGCTTCAAGGCGTACAACTTGGACCAGGTCCTCGGCGGCGAGCTCGACCCGGTGATCCAGTCGGCGGTCGACGCCGACGCCGCGGCCAGGCTCGAAGCCGCCGCCCACAACAACTGAGCCCAGAACACCCGAGGAGGTACGCGGTGAACCTGCTGCTCGCCGAGGTGGCCCAGGCCACCCAGCGCCTGGCCGCGGCGGGCGTGCCCTCGCCGCGCTTCGACGCCGAGGAGCTGGCCGCGTACGTCCACGAGGTCAAGCGGGGCGAGCTGCACACCGTCGCCGACGGCGAGTTCGACGCCCGCTACTGGGAGGTCATCTCCCGCCGCGAGGCCCGCGAGCCGCTGCAGCACATCACCGGGCGGGCCTTCTTCCGCTACCTGGAGCTGCTGGTCGGCCCCGGGGTGTTCGTGCCGCGCCCGGAGACCGAGTCGGTGGTCGGCTGGGCCATAGACGCGCTGCGCTCGATGGACGTCGCCGAACCGCTGGTGGTGGACCTCTGCACCGGCTCCGGCGCGATCGCGCTGGCGCTGGCCCAGGAGGTGCCGCGGAGCCGGGTGCACGCGGTCGAGCTGTCCGAGCAGGCCTACGGCTGGGCCCGGCGCAACGTCGACGCCAGCCCGGACGCGTCCCGGATCAGCCTGGTCCAGGGCGACGCCACCACCGCCTTCGAGGACCGGCCCGAACTGCACGGCCGGTTCGACCTGGTGATCAGCAACCCGCCCTACATCCCGCTGACCGAGTGGGAGTACGTCGCCCCCGAGGCCCGGGACCACGACCCCGAGCTGGCGCTGTTCTCCGGCGAGGACGGCCTGGACGCCATCCGCGGGATCGAGAAGGTCGCCGCCCGGCTGCTCCGCCCCGGCGGGGTGGTGGTGATCGAGCACGCCGACACCCAGGGCGGGCTGGTCCCGTGGATCTTCCGCGAGGAGTCCGGCTGGACCGACGCCGCAGACCACCGCGACCTCAACAACCGCCCGCGCTTCGCCACGGCCCGCCGGGCCGCGCTGTGACCGCCGTATCCGCCCTAGAGAGGGGCCAGTACCGATGAGCCGCCGCTACGACTGTGCCGATCCGAGCGACCGTGCCGCCGGCCTGCGCGAGTGCGCCTCGGCGATCCGCCGGGGCGAGCTCGTGGTCCTGCCCACCGACACCCTCTACGGGATCGGCGCGGACGCCTTCACCCCGGACGCCGTCGCCGCGCTGCTGGCCGCCAAGGGCCGCGGCCGGAACATGCCGGTGCCGGTCCTGGTCGGCTCGCCGACCACGCTGCACGGCCTGGTCAGCGACTTCTCCGAGTCCGCCTGGGAGCTGGTGGACGCCTTCTGGCCGGGCGGGCTGACCCTGGTCACCAAGCACCAGCCGTCGCTGCGCTGGGACCTGGGCGACACCCGCGGCAGCGTCGCGGTCCGGATGCCGCTGCACCCGGTCGCCATCGAACTGCTCAACGCCACCGGGCCGCTGGCCGTCTCCAGCGCCAACCTGACCGGCGGCACGCCCCCGGCCGACTGCGACGAGGCACAGGGCCAGCTCGGCGACAGCGTCTCGGTCTACCTGGACGGCGGCCGGGCCGACCACGCCGTCGCCTCGTCCATCGTCGACGTCAGCGGCAAGGTCCCGGTGCTGCTGCGCGAGGGCGCGGTCACCACGGCCCAGCTCCGCGAGGTGGTACCCGACCTGGTGGTCGGCAGTTGACCGACGTCCGGGCGGCCGTGAACGGAACCGGGCCGCATCGCGGTGCCGCGCCGGGTTCCGTCATGCCCCTGGGCGGTCTCACCGGGAGCGGACGGCACGCCCGTCCGGTCCCCCGGCCGTACTACGGCGGCGCCGAGCCCCGGCACGGCGCCTTCACCATCCTCTACGTGTGCACCGGGAACGTCTGCCGCTCGCCCATTGCCGAGCGGCTGACCCGGCACGAGCTGAGCCACCGGCTCGGCTCGCGGGCCGGCGACATCCTGGTGGAGAGCGCCGGCACCTGGGGCCACGAGGGCGCGCCGATGGAGTCCAACGCCGCCGAGATCCTCAGCGAGTACGGTGCCGACCCGCGCGGCTTCGTCGGCCGCGAACTGCTGGACGAGCACGTCATCGGCGCCGACCTGGTGCTCACCGCGACCCTGGACCACCGGGCCCAGGTCATCTCGATGGGCCACGCCGCCGGGCTGCGCACCTTCACCCTCAAGGAGTTCACCCGGCTGGTGACGGCGATAGACGCGGCCACCCTGCCGGAGGCCGCCGAGGGCCCCGGCGAGATCGCCGAACGGGCCCGGGTCCTGGTCCGCGCCGCCGCCGCGCTGCGCGGCTGGCTGCTGGCGGCGACCCCGGAGGCCGACGAGGTGGACGACCCCTACGGCGCCCCGCTGGGCATGTTCCGCAACTGCGGCGAGGAGATCTTCGACGCGCTCGACCCCATCGTCACCGCGCTGACCGGGGTAGCCCGAGTGCCCGCCTAGCCCAGGCGTAACGATTACTCCCGCCCTACAGTGAGCTTGCGGGGCCCACCACACGGTGCAGGGAGCGTAGCGATGGCAGTGCTCAGCGAGCAGGATCCGCGGCTCGCCGACGTCCTGGCGGCCGAGCAGCGGCGCCGGGCGAGCCAGCTGCACCTGCTCGCCGGAGAGAACTTCTCCGCCCCCTCGGTCCGCGCGGTACTGGCCGGGCCGCTGGCCGACAAGTACGCCGAGGGCTATCCCGGGCACCGCCACCACACCGGCTGCGCGCACGCGGACCAGGTCGAACTGCTCGCGGTGGAGCGGGCCAAGGCGCTGTTCGGCGCCGCGCACGCCAACGTCCAGCCGCACTCCGGCACCTCCGCGATCCTCGCCGCGTACGCCGCGCTGCTGCGCCCCGGCGACGCGGTGCTGGCGCTGTCGCTGCAGCACGGCGGGCATCTGACGCACGGTTCGGGGGCCAACTTCTCCGGCCGCTGGTTCGACTTCACCGGCTACGGGGTCCGCGAGCGGGACGGCCTGCTGGATCTGGACCAGGTCCGCGACCTGGCCCGAGCGGTGCGGCCGAAGGCCATCCTGGCCGGGGCCATCTCCTACCCCCGGGCCCTGGACTGGGCCGCCTTCCGGGCCGTCGCCGACGAGGTCGGCGCGTACCTGGTGGCGGACGCCGCGCAGACCATCGGCCTGGTCGCGGGCGGGGTGCTGGACTCCCCGGTGCCGTACGCGGACGTGGTCTGCGGGGTGACCCACAAGCTGCTCGGCGGCCCCAGGGGCGGGCTGCTGCTGTGCACCGAGGAGCTGGCCGGACGGGTCGACCGGGCGGTGTTCCCGTTCACCCAGGGCGGCCCGGCGATGAACCAGATCGCGGCGAAGGCGCTGGTCCTGGGCCTGGCCGCGACCCCGGAGTACGCCGGCTACGCCCGCCGGACGGTCGCCAACGCGCAGGCGCTGGCCGCGGCGCTGGCGGCGGAGGGGCTGCGTCCGCTGACCGGCGGCACCGACACCCACCTGGTCACCGCCGACGCCCGGCCGCTGCGGCTGACCGGCCAGGAGGCCGAGCGGCGCTGCGAGGCGGCCGGAGTGCTGCTGGGCCGGTGCGCGGTCCCGTTCGACCAGGCGCCGCCCGCGTCGGCCTCCGGGGTCCGGCTCGGCACCGCCTGCGTCACCACGCAGGGGATGGGCGTGCCGGAGATGGCCGAGGTCGGCGCCCTGGTCGGCCGGGCGCTGCGGGCCGACGGCCAGGAGGAGGCGCGGGCGGTGGCGGCCGAGGTGCGCGCGCTGACCGGGCGCTTTCCGCCGGAACCGGAACAATCATGGCTTTAGTCATCTGTAGACAAAACCGCAATGGTGGGTCCGAGCGTCCGTATGCATAGGGTGGTGGGCTGTGATGCCGCAGCAACACCGTTCATCCCAGCAGCCCCGGCCGCTATGCTCAGCCGGAGTCACGGGGGTGCCGACCGCAATATTGGAGGGCGCTGATGCGTGAGTTCCTGCTGGTGCTCTGCGTCACCACCGCGGTCACCTACCTGCTGACCGGCCCGGTCCGGAAGTTCGCGATCATCGCGGGCGCGATGCCGCAGATCCGCGCCAGGGACGTGCACAAGGAGCCGACCCCCCGGCTGGGCGGCATCGCGATGTTCGGCGGCCTGTGCGCGGGGCTGCTGGTGGCGGACCACCTCAGCAAGCTCTCCAGCATCTTCACCAACACCGGGGACGTCCCCGCGCTGCTGGCCGGCGCCACCATCATGTGGGTGATCGGGGTCCTGGACGACAAGTGGGGCGTGGACGCCCTGGTGAAGCTGGGCGGCCAGATGGTCGCGGCCGGCGTCATGGTCTTCAAGGGCGTCACCGTGCTGTGGCTGCCGATCCCCGGTGTCGGCACGGTGGTGCTGCACCAGACCTGGGGCACCTTCATCGCGGTGGCCCTGGTGGTGATCAGCGTGAACGCGGTGAACTTCATCGACGGCCTGGACGGCCTCGCGGCCGGGATGGTCTGCATCGCGGCACTGGCCTTCTTCGCCTACTCGTACCGGCTGTCCTACGGCCATGGCATCGCCGACGCCCTCCCGGCAACGCTGTTCAGCGCGATCCTGGTGGGGATGTGCCTGGGCTTCCTGCCGCACAACCTGCACCCGGCCCGGATCTTCATGGGCGACTCGGGGGCGCTGCTGCTCGGCCTGGTGCTCTCGGTGTCGATGATCTCGCTGACCGGCCGGGTGGACCCGAGCGTGATCACCACCGGCTCGCAGACCGACGCGGTGCACGCGATGGTGCCCATCTACATCCCGATGCTGCTGCCGCTGACCGTGATCGCGGTGCCGCTGGCGGACCTGGTGCTGGCGGTGGTGCGGCGCACCTGGAACGGCCAGTCGCCGTTCGCGGCCGACAAGGGCCACCTGCACCACCGGCTGCTGCAGATCGGCCACTCGCACAGCCGGGCCGTGCTGATCATGTACTTCTGGGCCGCCCTGTTCGCCTTCGCGACCATCGCCTTCTCGGTGAACCGCACCCCGCTGCTGGCTGTGAAGATCGCCATGGCGGCCTGCCTGATCGGCATCATCGTGCTGCTGCTGCCCCGCTTCAAGCCGCACGCCCCCCTGATAGCGCAGCGCTTCCTGCCGCCGCGCTACCGCCGTCCGGACGACTCCGCCGAGCCGGAGCCCAAGGTAAGGGAACTTCTTACCGAGGGGGTCGAATCCTTCTCCGACGAGGACGAGGAGCTGCTCCGCACGATCGGGACCGGCTCGCACGCCGCCGGACGCCATTCGGGCGCATCGGGACGAACCGTCCGATAGCCCTTCCGAGTGAGCCCCGTGTGGCAAGAAGCACAGCTCTAGGGTAAAGACCTCACCAAATAGCTTGTGATACCGTTCACGACATCAGGAGAAGAGCCGAAGGACCTTATGGGAGAAGGTCGTTCGGTCGCGATCCGCCTCGCGGGTCTGTGATCCCGTGCTCGCCCTCCTCGACTTCCCTTGATCGCCTTTCCAACCATCGCGCCGGAGTTGACGACGATGCTGTCCAACGACGCCCGGATTCTCCGGGGAGCAGCCCTGCCGGCTGTCCCTGTGGGAATCGTCGCCGCTGTGCTCAGCACGGTCCTCGCCGGCTCCAAGGGTCTGATCGGCGCCGTGGTCGCCATCGCCGTGGTCGCCGTGTTCTTCGGGCTCGGCTTCTGGCTGCTGATGCGGCTGACCCAGAACCGGCCGCAACTGGTGATGATGGCCGGACTGCTGGTCTACGCGGTGCAGATGCTGCTCATCGGCGTCTTCATCGTCGTGTTCAAGAACACCACCCTGTTCAACGGCCGGGCTTTCGCGCTCACGCTGCTGGTCACCGCGCTGGCCTGGGTGGGCGGACAGGTCTACTTCACGCTGCGGGGCAAGACGCTCTACGTCGATCCGGAGCCCTCGGTCCCGGTGAAGGCGGAGTCCCGAGATGGGACGTAAGGGCGGAGTAAAGCCGCTTCATCCCGATCTGCTATCGTCCGGAATCGCATCCGGTCGAAAGGGACCTCAGTCCCCTCCCGGAGGCGCCTGGTCCTCGGCGGTAGAGCCGAGTCGACCGGCAGGGCGCCACCACCTCACGTTCCCGTGCCGAACCGTGGCCGCACAGGCCGCGCCGACACACAAGGTTGCAGTTCTTATGCGTCACGACGAAGGAGTCACGGGTGAGTGCCCAATCGCTGCTCGCTGAGAGCGGGTGTCACATCACGCCCTCGGGCTGTGGTTTCCCCGCCCCGGGTCTCAACTCGTTCAACTTCAAGCCGATCTTCAGCGTCGGCAGCTTCGACTTCACCAAGCCGATGCTGCTCGCGATCATCTGCATGCTGCTGGTGGTCGGGTTCTTCTGGTCGGCGTTCGCCAAGCCGAAGCTGGTCCCCGGCAAGCTGCAGCTGGTCGGCGAGATCGGCTACACCTTCATCTCCCGGGGTATCGCCCGCGATGTGATCGGCAAGAAGGGCGACAAGTACGTCCCCTTCCTGACCTCGATCTTCTTCTTCGTGTGGATCATGAACATCATGTCCATCATCCCGCTGGCGCAGTTCCCGGTGGCGTCCCGGTTCGCCTTCCCGGTGTCCATCGCGCTGCTGGTGTGGGTGACGTACATGTACCTCACCTTCAAGACCCACGGCTTCGTCGGCGGCTGGAAGCACCTCACCGTGCTGCAGGGCCTGCCGGGGTGGCTGCTCCCGCTGATCATCGTGATCGAGTTCCTGCAGAACGTGATCCTGCGTCCGTTCACCCTCGCGGTGCGGCTCTGGGCCAACATGTTCGCCGGCCACATGCTCATCGTGATGTTCAGCGCCGCCTGCTGGTACATGCTCACCCCCTCGGTCTTCGCGCTCTTCTCGGGCGGCTCGTTCATCATGGCCGTCGGCATGACCGCGTTCGAGGTGCTGATCCAGTTCCTCCAGGCGTACATCTTCACGCTGCTGACGTCGCTGTACATCAGCGGAGCGCTCGAAGAGGGTCACTGACCCGCCCGCACCACCCCAAGACTTCCGCTGGGAAGCCCCCCAGCGGTACGGCAAAACACCAAAGGACAGAGACACCATGTCTGCTTCTGTTGAGCTCGCCGCCGGCGTCTCCGGCAACCTCGGCGCCGTGGCCTACGGTCTCGCCGCGATCGGCCCCGGCGTCGGCATCGGCCTGGTCTTCGGCCACTCGATCGAGGCCATGGCCCGTCAGCCCGAGGCCATGCCGATCATCCGCCAGAACATGTTCCTCGGCTTCGCCCTGTGTGAGGTTCTGGCGCTGCTCGGCCTGGTCGTCCCCTTCATCTTCAAGTAAGCCGACCAGCCAGTAGCCACACTCGACGAAAGGTTCAGACATGATGAACTTCTTCCTGGCAGAGGGAGGAGCGCAGAACCCGCTCATCCCCGAGATCCCGGAACTGATCATCGGCCTGCTCTGCTTCTTCATCGTCTTCGGCGTCCTCGGCAAGAAGCTGCTGCCCGGTATCCAGAAGACTCTGGAGGAGCGGCGCGACGCGATCGAGGGTGGCCTGGAGCGGGCGGCTGAGGCGCAGGCCGAGGCCACCCGGACGCTGAAGGAATACCAGGACCAGCTCGCGGAGGCCCGTCACGAGGCTGCTCGGATCACCGAGCACGCGCGTGAGCAGGGCGCCGTGATCATCGCGGAGATGAAGGAAGAGGGACAGCGCCAGCGCGAGTCCATCATCACCGCGGGCCACGCCCAGATCGAAGCCGACCGCCGCCAGGTGACCAACGTGCTCCGTCAGGACGTCGGCCGGATCGCCACCGACCTGGCAGGCCGCGTCGTCGGCGAGTCCCTGGAGGACTCCGCCCGGCAGAGCCGGATCATCGACCGCTTCCTCGACGAGCTCGAGGCGAAGTCGGCCGAGGCTGCGAGCGCCGCCAAGTGAGCAGCGCCACACGTCAGTCCAACGCCGCGGCCCGCGAGCGCCTGGAGGCCCTGACCGACAGCACGTCGGTGGACCTCGTCGCGCTCGGTGCGGATCTGCTGGCCGTGACCGGTGTGCTCGACCGCGCGGTCGGGCTGCGCCGTACCCTCACCGACCCGGCGACCGATGGACAGCGCAAGGCCGACCTGGCCACCGCGCTGCTCGGCGGCAAGATCGGCGCGGAAGCGCTCGACCTGGTCTCCGGCATGGTCCGCTCGCGCTGGGCGCAGTCACGCGACCTGGTCGACGCGATCGAGCAGCTGGCCTCGCTCACCGAGATCATCGGTGCGGACCGGGCCGGCTCGCTGGACGAGGTCGAGGACGAGCTGTTCCGCTTCGGACGGATCGTCGCCGCCAACCCCGAGCTGCGGTCCGCGCTCACCGACGGCGCCGCGGACACCGCGGCCAAGGGCGAGCTGCTCCGCGGTCTGCTGGGCGGCAAGGCCAAGCCGCAGACCGTGCAGCTGATCACCGGACTGGTGACCCAGCCGCGTGGTCGTAGCCTGGAAGGCGGCCTGGAGGAGTTCTCCCGGCTCGCCGCCGGTCGGCGTGACCGGGTGGTCGCCCTGGTGACCGCCGCGGTGCCGCTGTCCGACGCGCAGAAGGAGCGGCTCGCCGCTTCGCTGGCACGGCTGGTCGGTCGCCAGGTGCACCTGAACATCGAGGTGGACCCCGCGGTCCTCGGCGGTGTCCGGGTCCAGATCGGCGACGAGATCATCGAGGGCACCGTCGCGAGCCGGATGGACGGCGCGCGGCAGGGCCTGGCGGGCTAGACCCAAGCATTATCCGACCCTCGGTCGGTCAATACGGTCAGTGGACATGCTGATCGAGAGTCGAATACTTGCGGCCCTCCACGGGCGGGCCGAGGATCGCAACTAGGAGAGCAGGGAACCCAGATGGCGGAGCTCACGATCCGGCCGGAGGAGATCCGGGACGCGCTGGACACCTTCGTCCAGTCGTACCAGCCGGACGCCGCCTCGCGCGAAGAGGTCGGCACGGTCGTCTACACGGCTGACGGTATCGCCCGAGTCGAGGGACTGCCCTCGGTCATGGCGAACGAACTGCTGAAGTTCGAGGACGGGACCCTCGGTCTCGCGCTGAACCTCGACACCCGCGAGATCGGTGTCGTCGTCCTCGGCGAGTTCAACGCGATCGAGGAGGGCCAGACGGTCCGCCGCACCGGCGAGGTGCTGTCGGTCCCGGTGGGCGAGGGCTACCTCGGCCGCGTGGTCGACCCGCTGGGCCAGCCGATCGACGGCCTCGGCGAGATCGCTTCCACCGGCCGCCGCGCCCTGGAGCTGCAGGCTCCCGGCGTCATGGTCCGCAAGTCGGTGCACGAGCCGATGCAGACCGGCATCAAGGCCATCGACGCGATGACCCCGATCGGCCGCGGCCAGCGTCAGCTGATCATCGGCGACCGCCAGACCGGCAAGACCGCGGTGGCGATCGACACGATCATCAACCAGCGTGACAACTGGCGCTCCGGCGACCCGAAGAAGCAGGTCCGCTGCATCTACGTCGCCATCGGCCAGAAGGGCTCCACCATCGCCTCCGTGCGCAGTGCGCTGGAGGAGGCGGGCGCGCTGGAGTACACCACCATCGTGGCCGCCCCGGCGTCCGACCCGGCCGGCTTCAAGTACCTCGCCCCGTACACCGGTTCGGCCATCGGCCAGGAGTGGATGTACGACGGCAAGCACGTCCTCATCGTCTTCGACGACCTGAGCAAGCAGGCCGAGGCGTACCGCGCCGTGTCGCTGCTGCTGCGCCGTCCGCCGGGCCGCGAGGCCTACCCGGGCGACGTCTTCTACCTGCACTCCCGTCTGCTGGAGCGTTGCGCCAAGCTGTCGGACGAGCTGGGCGCGGGCTCGATGACCGGTCTGCCGATCATCGAGACCAAGGCCAACGACGTCTCGGCGTACATCCCCACCAACGTGATCTCGATCACCGACGGCCAGTGCTTCCTGGAGTCCGACCTGTTCAACTCGGGCATCCGCCCGGCCGTGAACGTCGGTATCTCGGTCTCCCGGGTCGGCGGCTCGGCGCAGATCAAGGCCATGAAGTCGGTGGCCGGGCGACTGCGTCTGGACCTGGCCCAGTACCGCGAGCTGGAGGCCTTCGCCGCCTTCGGCTCCGACCTGGACGCGGCCTCCAAGGCGCAGCTGGAGCGCGGCGCCCGCATGGTGGAGCTGCTCAAGCAGGGCCAGTACCAGCCCTTCCCGGTCGAGGAGCAGGTCGTCTCGATCTGGGCCGGCACCACCGGCCAGCTCGACAACGTCCCGGTCGCGGACATCCGCAAGTTCGAGCGCGAGTTCCTCGACTACCTGCGCCGCGAGCACAAGGGCGTGCTGACCACGATCGTCGAGACCAGCAAGCTCGAGGACGGCACGATCACCTCGCTGACCGAGGCCATCACCTCGTTCAAGCAGGAGTTCACCACCTCCCAGGGCGCGCTGCTCGGCGACTCGGCCTGACGAGCGACGGAAAGGACGGTAACTGACCCATGGGAGCACAGCTTCGGGTCTACAAGCGCCGGATCCGCTCTGTCACCGCGACGAAGAAGATCACCAAGGCGATGGAGATGATCTCCGCGTCGCGCATCATGAAGGCGCAGCGCGCGGTGGCCGCTTCCTCCCCGTACGCGGACGAGCTCACCCGTGCGGTGACCGCGGTCGCGACGAGGTCCAACGCCAAGCACCCGCTGACCACCGAGCCGGAGCACCCGGTCCGGGCGGCGGTGCTGGTGGTCACGGCCGACCGCGGTCTGGCCGGCGGGTACTCCTCCAACGCCATCAAGCAGGCGGTGGTCCTGTCGGACCGGCTGCGCGCCGAGGGCAAGGAGGTCGTCACCTTCATGGTCGGCCGCAAGGGCGTGGGCTTCTACGCCTTCCGGGAGATGCCGATCGCGGCCTCCTGGTCCGGCTTCTCCGACAAGCCGGTCTACCAGGACGCCAAGACGGTCTCGGCCGATCTGATCGACGCCTTCGTCAAGGACACCGCCGAGGGCGGCGTGGACGAGCTGCACATGGTCTCCACCGAGTTCGTGTCGATGCTCACCCAGAACCCGGTGGACGTGCGGCTGCTCCCGCTCAAGCTGGAGGAGACGCAGGCGGCGGCGAAGGAGCACGGCCCCTTCCCGCTGTACGACTTCGAGCCGTCGGCCGAGGGCGTCCTGGACGCCCTGCTGCCGCGGTACGTGGAGAGCAGGATCTACAACGCGCTGCTGCAGTCGGCCGCCTCGGAGCACGCCGCCCGCCGGCGTGCGATGAAGAGCGCGACCGACAACGCGGGAGAGCTCATCAAGTCGCTGTCGCGGCTTGCCAACTCGGCCCGACAGGCCGAGATCACCCAGGAAATCAGCGAGATCGTCGGTGGCGCCACCGCCCTGGCCGACGCGAACGCGGGGAGTGACTAACACATGACTGCCACTGTTGAGACCGCGACGGCCACCGGCCGTGTCGCGCGGGTCATCGGGCCGGTCGTCGACGTGGAGTTCCCCGTCGACGCCATGCCGGCGATGTTCAACGCCCTCAAGGTCGAGATCGACGCCCCGGACGGCACCGGCCGCAAGGTGCTGACCCTGGAGACGTCGCAGCACCTCGGCGACGGCCTGGTCCGCGCCATCTCGATGCAGCCCACCGACGGCCTGACCCGTGGGGCGGGTGTCTCCGACACCGGCGCCGCGATCTCGGTGCCGGTCGGCGAGATCACCAAGGGCAAGGTCTTCAACGCCCTCGGCGAGGTCCTGAACACGGACAAGGCGGAGTTCGAGGCCCAGGTCGAGACCCGCTGGCCGATCCACCGGGTCGCCCCGCGGTTCGACCAGCTCGAGTCCAAGACCGAGATGTTCGAGACCGGCATCAAGGTCATCGACCTGCTCACCCCGTACGTCCAGGGCGGCAAGATCGGCCTGTTCGGCGGCGCCGGCGTCGGCAAGACGGTGCTCATCCAGGAGATGATCTACCGTGTCGCCGAGAACTTCGGTGGCGTGTCGGTGTTCGCCGGCGTCGGTGAGCGCACCCGTGAGGGCAACGACCTCATCGAGGAGATGAAGGACTCCGGCGTCCTGGACAAGACCGCGCTGGTCTTCGGCCAGATGGACGAGCCGCCGGGCACCCGGCTCCGGGTCGCGCTGTCCGCGCTCACCATGGCGGAGTACTTCCGCGACGTGGTCGGCCAGGACGTGCTGCTCTTCATCGACAACATCTTCCGGTTCACCCAGGCCGGTTCCGAGGTGTCGACCCTGCTCGGCCGGATGCCCTCCGCGGTGGGCTACCAGCCGAACCTGGCCGACGAGATGGGCCTCCTCCAGGAGCGCATCACCTCGACCCGCGGTCACTCGATCACCTCGATGCAGGCGATCTACGTCCCCGCGGACGACCTGACCGACCCGGCCCCGGCCAACGTGTTCGCCCACCTCGACGCGACCACCACCCTCTCCCGTCCGATCTCGGAGAAGGGCATCTACCCCGCCGTCGACCCGCTGGACTCCACGTCCCGCATCCTGGACCCGCGCTACATCGCGCAGGACCACTACGACACGGCGGTCCGGATCAAGGGGATCCTGCAGAAGTACAAGGACCTCCAGGACATCATCGCGATCCTCGGCATCGACGAGCTGAGCGAGGAAGACAAGATCACCGTCTACCGCGCCCGGCGGATCGAGCGCTTCCTGTCCCAGAACACCTACGTGGCGAAGCAGTTCACCGGTGTCGAGGGCTCGACGGTCCCGCTCGACGAGACCATCCACGCGTTCAACGCCATCGCCGACGGCAAGTACGACGCCGTCCCGGAGCAGGCGTTCTTCATGTGCGGTGGCATCGAGGACCTGGAGCGCAACGCGGCCGAGCTGGCCAAGAAGTAGTACGTCCCGGCCCCGGCTGGCACTGAGGGGCGGCCCCGTACGGGACCGCCCCTCGGTCCTTGCCGACCCGATTGCGCGTCTGATCGGGTCGCCGGTTATTCTTTCCGCAACCCGGGCTTCACGGCACGGGCATCAAGACCGAGGGAGCCCACAGTGGCTGAGCTGCACGTCGAGCTGGTCGCGGCCGACCGCAAGGTCTGGTCGGGCGAGGCCACGATCGTCCTTGCCCGTACCAAGTCCGGCGACATCGGCATCCAGGCCGGGCACACGCCCGTGCTCGGGGTGCTGGAGTCCGACCCGGTGACCATCCGCCAGGCGGACGGCACCACCGTGATCGCGGCCGTGCACGGCGGCTTCCTGTCCTTCGCGGACAACAAGCTGTCGCTGCTGGCCGAGGTCGCCGAGCTGGCCGACGAGATCGACGTCGAGCGGGCCGAGCGGGCCCTGACCGCGGCCAAGGCCGACGCCGAGGCGGGCGCCGCGCGCCGGGCCTCGGTCCGGCTCCAGGCGGCGGCGATCCGCTAGGCGCACACTGGGCACGACCGGTCCCGGGGCACGCGAGTGGCCCCGGGACCGCGCTGTATCCACAGCGGCCGGATCGCACGGGAGAACGAGAGTTACCCCCGGGGCGCGAGGGCCGTTGAAAAGGCACACGGGCCGACGCACGAGGGAGGTGGCAGGACGTGGTCCACGCGGTGGTGATCGTGGTGGCGGTGCTGCTGGTCGCCCTCTGCGGCCTGGGCGCGTTCGCAGTGCGCAGGCGGCTGATCCAGCGCCCCGGCGGCACCTTCGACTGCTCCGCGCGGCTGCGGGTCCCGGCCGCCGCCGACCCGGCGGAACCGCTGGACCCGGACGCCCCGCTGCCCTCCGGCTCGGCCCCGGCGCCCGAGGGCGGCGGCGACAGCGGCGGCAAGGGCTGGGTGTTCGGCATCGGCCGCTACAACCGCGACTCGGTGGAGTGGTTCCGGGTCTTCAGCTACGCCCCCCGCCCGCGCAAGGTGCTCCAGCGCTCCCGGATCGAGGTGCTGCACCGGCGCACCCCGGTCGGCCAGGAGGAGCTGGCGCTGCTCTCCGGCGCGGTCGTGCTGACCTGCCTGCACGCCGGCGAGCCGGTGGAGCTGGCGATGAGCGAGGACGCCCTGACCGGCTTCCTGGCCTGGCTGGAAGCCGCCCCGCCCGGACAGCGCGTCAACGTCGCCTGAGGCCCTAGGCTCCCTGGCATGGTCAATCTCACCCGCATCTACACCAGGACCGGCGACGACGGCAGCACCGCGCTCGGGGACATGAGCCGGACCCGGAAGACCGACCCCCGGCTGGCCGCCTACGCCGACAGCAACGAGGCCAACGCCGCCATCGGCGTGGCGATCGCCTGCGGCGCGCTCCCGGACGAGCTGGTCACCGTGCTCACCCGGATCCAGAACGACCTCTTCGACGTCGGCGCGGACCTGGCCACCCCGGTGGCGCCGGACCCGAAGTACCCGCCGCTGCGGGTGCTGCAGAGCTACGTCGACCGGCTGGAGCAGGACTGCGACCGCTTCAACGGCGAACTGGAGAAGCTGCGCAGCTTCATCCTCCCCGGCGGCACCCCCGGCGCCGCCTACCTGCACGTCGCCTGCACCGTGGTGCGCCGCGCCGAGCGCAGCACCTGGGCCGCGGTCGAGGCGCACGGCGACACCGTCAACCCGCTCGCCGCGACCTACCTCAACCGGCTCTCCGACCTGCTGTTCATCCTCGCCAGGACGGCCAACAAGGCACAGGGCGACGTGCTCTGGGTGCCCGGCGAGAACCGTTGAGCCGCCGCGCTGCCCGTACGATGCCCAGATGACGGAACGGTTGCGGGTGGTGGGCGGCGCGCGGCTCGCGGGGCGGGTGCGCGTGCCGGGGGCCAAGAACAGCGCGTTGAAGCTGATGGCGGCCTCGCTGCTGGCGGAGGGGGAGACCCGGCTGGCCAACCTGCCGCGGATCCTCGACGTGGAGATCATGGCCGAGCTGCTGCGGCGGATGGGCTGCACGGTGACCCTGGAGTGGTCCGCGCTGCCCGGCCACCACAGCGGCACGGCGGTGATCGACGTCCCGGCCGAGCCGGGGCACGAGGCGGACTACGACCTGGTCCGGATGATGCGTGCGTCGATCGCCGTGCTGGGCCCGCTGCTGGCCCGCTGCGGGCAGGTGCGGGTGGCCCGGCCCGGCGGCGACGCGATCGGCTCGCGCGGGCTGGACATGCACATCGACGGGCTGACCCGGCTCGGCGCGGTGATCACCAATGAGCACGGCTACCTGGTCGCCAGCGCGCCCGGCGGGCTCACCGGCAGCACCGTGGAGCTGGAGTTCCCCAGCGTCGGCGCGACCGAGAACATCCTGATGGCGGCGGTGCTCGCGGAGGGCGCCACGGTGATCGACAACGCCGCGCGGGAGCCGGAGATCGTCGACCTGTGCCTGATGCTGCAGGCGATGGGCGCCAAGATCGGCGGGGCGGGCAGCTCCACCATCGAGGTCCAGGGGGTGTCCGCGCTGTCGCCGGTGGCCTACGAGACCGTCCCGGACCGGATCGTGGCCGGGACCTTCGCTGTGGCCGCGGCGATGACCCGGGGCGACGTCACCGTGGAGCACGCCCGCCCGGAGCACCTGCGGATCGCGCTGGACCGGATCACCGCCTGCGGCGCCGAGGTGAGCGCGGTGCCGGACGGCTTCCGGGTGGTGATGGACCGTCGGCCGCGCGCGGTGGACGTGGTGACCCTGCCGTACCCGGGCTTCCCGACCGACCTGCAGCCGCAGTTCGCCGCGCTGAACGCGGTGGCCGAGGGCACCGCGATGATCACCGAGAACATCTTCGAGGCCCGCTTCGTCTTCCTGCAGGAGCTGGCCAGGCTCGGCGGCCAGGTCCGCACCGACGGCCACCACGCGGTGCTGCGCGGCGTCCCGCTGCTCTCCGGCGCCCCGGTCCAGGCGACCGACGTACGGGCCGGTATGGGGCTGGTGCTGGCCGGTCTGGTGGCCGAGGGGGTGACCCTGGTCTCCGAGATCCACCACATCGACCGCGGCTACGCCGGACTGGTCCGGCAGCTGAACGACCTGGGCGCGGAGGTCACCCGCGAGCCCGACCCGGGGTTCGGGCTCTAGGCCGCTGCCGGGCCGCCGCCGGGCCCGGCCGGGCCGGGTGCTCAGGGCGCCGCGCCGGTGTCCCGGAGCAGCCGGCGGGCGCTGGGCGCGGAGTCGGGCCAGACCATCAGCCGCGGCCCGCCGGTGGTGTCCACCAGGGTGTGCCGGATGCCCGCCGCGTCCAGCAGGGCGGTCAGCCGGAGCGTCTCCGCGTCGGTGGCCGGCGCGGCCACCGCGACCAGCAGCCCGTACTCGTCCGGAGCACCGCGCCGGGGCGTGCGGGAGACCAGCGAGCGCCCCTTCCGCGGGCTCCAGGCCCAGCGCAGCAGGGCCACCAGGGCGCCCAGGACCGCGAAGGGAAGCACCAGTTGGACGATCGGGCCGAGTCCTCCCACGATGTGCCTCCCTTGTCCTCCACTCCATTGTCGAGCGTGAGCTTCGCCACTGGAAGACGGCTACCCGTCGCCGTGAGGGCATCCGCGACGTTAGATTCAGCGGACATGGACAGCGTTGTCCGAACCGACTCACGTGAAGGGCACCATCGTGGCCGAGCAGATCGCCGTCATCGGAGCCGGCCTGATGGGCTCCGGCATCGCCCAGGTCTCCGCGCAGGCGGGGTACCAGGTGGTGCTGCGTGATGTGACGGACGAGGCGCTGCGGCGCGGTCTCGACGGTATCCGCGGCTCCTACCAGCGCTTCGTCGCCAAGGGGAAGCTCACCGCCGAGGAGGCCGAGGCCGCGCTGGCCCGGATCAGCACCACCACCGACCTGGACGCGGTCGGCGGCGCCGACCTGGTGGTCGAGGCGGTGTTCGAGCAGCTGGAGGTCAAGCAGGAGCTGTTCCGGGCGCTGGACCGGATCGCCCGCCCCGGCGCGGTGCTGGCCACCAACACCTCGGCCATCCCGATCACCCGGATCGCCTCGGTGACGGAGCGTCCGGAGTCCGTGGTCGGGGTGCACTTCTTCTCCCCGGTGCCGATGATGCAGCTCTGCGAGCTGGTGCGCGGCTACAAGACCAGTGACGCCACCCTGGCCGCCGCCCGCGAGTTCGCCGAGGGGGTCGGCAAGACCTGCGTGGTGGTGAACCGGGACGTGGCCGGCTTCGTCACCACCCGGCTGATCTCGGCGCTGGTGGTGGAGGCGGTGAAGCTCTACGAGTCGGGCGTGGCCACGGCCGAGGACATCGACACCGCCTGCCGGCTCGGTTTCGGCCACGCCATGGGCCCGTTGGCCACCGCGGACCTGACCGGGGTGGACATCCTGCTGCACGCGGCCAGGAACATCTACACCGAGACCCAGGACGAGAAGTTCGCGCCTCCGGAGATCATGGCCCGGATGGTCACGGCGGGGGATCTCGGCCGCAAGAGCGGCCAGGGTTTCTACAGCTACGAAAACTAGTACGAAGCAGAAAGAGAATTACTCACCCTTAAGGGTGAATTCCTCTCCGATATCGCCGTGGCCAGCAACCCCGACCCCTGGTTCCGCGTCAGATGAGAGAAGCATCAGTTCAACAGCTATTCCATGGGAGCGCGCGCATGCGGATCAGGGGTGACCACACCCGGCTCACGATCGAGGGCCGCCTCGACGTGCGCACCGCTGCCGACGCGCGCTCCGTGCTGCACCGGGCCGTCGACTACGGCCACGGTGACCTGGTGCTCGACCTCTCGCTGCTGGACTCCTGGGACGCGACCGGCCTCGGCGTGATCATGGGGACGCACCGCAGGGCCGGTCGCGGCGGCCGGCGGCTGGTGCTGCGCGACGTCCCGGCCCAGCTGCAACGGCTGCTGGTGGCGACCAAGTTGCACCGCATCCTGGCCATTGAGGGCTATGTCCCCGAAGCTGCCGTTTCCGCACCCTCGTAACCCCCGCAAGGTGACTTTCGGATAACAGTCTGCCCGGCCCCTCTCCCGCCGGAGCTCCGGCTGCGGAAGAGTGTGGGAAAGTCCGGGGGTTGGTGTCGGAAAGCTGCCCCAGGGGCGAAAGAGGATGATGAAGACACCCACTCCGATCGAGGGCGACGGCCCGGACGGCCGGTCCGCCCACGACACCGAGTCGCACACCCTTGGCCGAATAGCGGAGGCCGATCCGTCGGCGAACCTGCCTGTGCGCCACCGCGGCGGCGGTTCGGCCGAGTTGGCCACGTTCGCGCACCCGGACCGGGCCGTGGCGGTGCTCGCCGAGCCATCGCAGGGCGAGACCGCGGCCGACGGCAGCGCCCGTGCCGGCAGCGTCGTCACCGGGGAGCTCCAGCTCGTCGTCAACGCCCCGGACGGCAGCACCGCGTTCGACCTCCCGCCCGGCACCCGGCCGCAGGTCGTCCCGGTCGCCCCCGACCCCACCGTCCGACCCCGCGTCACCAGCGGCCTGCTGGAGCGGGACGCGCTCTGCGAGCGGCTCCGCGGACTGCTGCTGCAGGGCCGCTCGGTCCGCCTGGTCGGCCCGCAGGGATCGGGCCGCTCGGCCATCCTGGACGCGGTCGGCACCGCCTGCTCCGGGCTCGCCCCGGCCGGGGTGGTCCGGCTCACCGGCCACTCCCGCACCTCCGGCGACCTGTTGCAGGACCTCTTCAGCGCCACCCACCAGGCCCCCGGCTACCGTCCCGGGCGGGCACTGCTGCCGGAGCTGCTGCGCGACCTGTGCGCGGTCGTGGTCGTCGACGACGTCGAGTTCAGCGGGGAGGCACTGGAGGAACTGCTCGCCGCGGCCCCCGAGAGCTCCTTCCTGATCACCTCCACCACCGCGGTCGCCACCCCGCTCAGCGCCTCCTCGCCGAGCAGCGCCCGGTTGGAGGACACCCGGCTGCCGGGCCTCTCCCGGCAGTCCTCGCTGGCCCTGCTGGCCCGGCTGGCCGGACGCTCGCTGGACGAGACCGAGCGGGCCTGGGCGGTGGACCTGTGGTTCGAGTCCGAGGGCCTGCCGCTGCGCTTCGTCCAGGCCGCCGCGCTGCTGCGGCACCGGGAGAGCGCGATCGAGGCGATGGCCGCGGGCGAACCCGGCCCCGAGTGGCGCGGGCCCGCGGCGATCGAGGCCGGCGCCGAGGGCTCCACCGGCGGCGCCCTGGTGCCGACCAGGGAGCCCGCCCCCGGCGGCTTCGAGGCCTATCTGCGCCAGCACGGCGGGGAGGAGCAGGAGCCGCTGGTCGACCCGGTGCCGCTGCCCTCGGTGGCCGAGAGCGCCGCGCCCGCGGTCCGGCTCGCCCGCGGGCTGAGCACCGCGGGCCGCCGCACCCTGCGGCTGGCCACCGCGCTCGGCGGCGAGTGCCCCAGCGCACCGCACCTGCCCGCGCTGATCGACGTCGGCCACGGCGAGGAGGCGTTGGAGGAACTGGTCGAGGCCGGTCTCGCCACCCCGGTCGGCAGTCGGCACCACCGGCTGGTCGCCGGGGTCGCCGGGCTGCTCGCCGAGGAGTGGCCGGTCGCCGACGCCGCCGCCGACGCGGCCCAGCACTTCGCCTGGTGGACCGGGCACGCCTCGGTGACCGAGGAGCAGATCGCGGCCGAGGCCGAGGTGCTGCTCGCGGTGATGCACGCGGACCGCGAGCAGGGGCGGCACCAGCAGGTGGTGCTGCTGGCCCGCGCCTCCGCCCCGGCCTTCGCGCTCGGCCTGCGCTGGGGCGCCTGGGAGCGCGCGCTGCGGTTCGGCCTGGAGTCCGCGCGGGCGACCGAGGCGGTCGCCGAGGAGGCCTGGTTCCACCACGAACTGGGTGTGCTGGCGCTGTGCGTGGGCGCGTACGACCGGTCCAGGGCCGAGCTGGAGGCCTCGGTCGCGCTGCGCGGGGCGCTCAGCGACGCCCGCGGCACCGCGATCGGCCGGCGGGCGCTGAAGCAGCTGGACAGCGTCGGCTCGCTGCTCCCCGGGCGCACCGTCGTGCTCGGCGGGCGGTCCGGGGCCGGGCGGTCCGGGCTGCGCCGGGTGCTGCCGTTCAACCGGACCGACGACTCGCGGGTGACCCGGCGTCAGATCGTGCTGGCCGCGGCCAGTGTGGTGCTGATGGGGGTGCTCGGCGCGGGGGTCGCGCTGGGCTTCGGCGCGTTCCAGAAGGTGGGCGCGGGCAGCGGGCTGACGGTGCCGCCCGACGTGGGCGCGACCGGCCCGGCGGTGCCGGGGCCGACCTCCGCGGACACCGGGGGAGCGGCGCCGGTCGGCGCCCCGTCCTCGTCGGTCACCACGACGCCGTCGTCCAGCGCGAGCGGGTCGCGGACCCAGGACCCCGGCGAGCAGTCGCACGACCCGGCCACCGGACCGGCCCAGCCGAGCGACACCCCGAGCGCGACGGTGACACCGAGTCACGCCAAGCCGACACCGACCAGGACCAAGCCGAAGCCGCCGCCGTCCACGTCACCCGCGTCCTCGCCGACGGCCACGGTCTCCCCGACGCCGACGGACACCCCGAGCACCCAGTCGGCCTCGGCGCTGGAGTCCGCGCCTCCGACCTCCCCCGTGGTCTGACCCCGGGGGAGGCCGGAGGCTCCGGCTCAGAACAGCTTGAGCTTGTCGTCCTCGATGCCGCGCATGCCGTCGTAGTCCAGCAGTACGCAGCTGATGCCCCGGTCCAGGGCCAGTACCCGGGCCTGGGGCTTGATCTGCTGCGCGGCGAAGACCCCCTTCACCGGCGCCAGCAGGGTGTCGCGGTTCAGCAGTTCGAGGTAGCGGGTGAGCTGCTCGACGCCGTCGATGTCGCCGCGGCGCTTGATCTCCACGGCGACGGTGGTCCCGGCGTCGTCCCGGCACAGGATGTCGACCGGGCCGATCGCGGTGGGGTACTCGCGCCGGATCAGGGTCCAGCCGGCGCCGAGCACCTCCATCCGGTCGGCCAGCAGCTCCTGGAGGTGGGCCTCCACGCCGTCCTTGACCAGTCCGGGCTCGATGCCGAGTTCGTGCGAGGAGTCGAGCATGACCTCCTCCAGGGTGATGACGAGCTTCTCTCCGGCCTTGTTCTCGACCGTCCACCGCCCGTCGCCCTCCTTGAGGGTGCAGGGCGGTGACATCCAGTTGAGAGGCTTGTAGGCGCGGTCATCGGAGTGGATCGCGACGGAGCCGTCGGATTTCACCAGGATGAGCCGCGGGGCGGACGGCAGGTGGGCGGTGAGCCGGCCTGCGTAGTCGACTGAGCAGCGGGCAATTACGAGACGCACGGCCGACCACGCTAGCCCACGGGGGCCATTCGGAGCGATTCCGGTGTGGAACCCGCTCCCGGGAAACCCTCTGCGAGCGTGTGTGCGTTTGCTGTGTCGAAGGGCCGCAGGATGTGTGCGGGGTAGCTGGTACGGTTTGATACGTACACGCCAAAAGCACATCCGCGGATGCGGCCGACGGCGCGTCCCGGGATGCCGTGAAAGGGGGTCAGGATGCCGATGACCGGTGCCGCCCCCCAGCTCTGGCCGATTCCGGCCGTGCTCAAGGCGGATTGTGAAGTTCCGCCCCCAGCATCGGAGTTCCCTGAGACGCTGGTCCGTACACCTCTCCGAAACCGGGAGGTATGCGGCTCTGCCGTACTGGCGGGCGGGGCGGGTCTCCCCCGATCCCTCCCCGTTCGTACCGCAGCCCCTTCGCACCGCAGCACCACCTCGGAGGCCGCCCGGCTCCCGAGGCATGCGAGAGGAGAACCCATGTCGCTCGACGTCTCACCGGCCCTCCTTGACAAGGCCGAGCGAGGCGAGGTCGACGAGAGGGAATTCGTCGACTGCGTCCGTACCTCCCTGCCCTATGCCTGGGCCCTGATCAGCTCGTTGGTCGCCCAGCAGAAGGTCGACGGCAGTGAATTCGCCGACAATCAGGTCCCGCCGCCCTCGGAGCAGGCCCGCGGCCAACTGCTCCGCGCGATGGCGAGTGATGCGATCCGGGGATCGTTGGAGCGGCACTTCGGTGTCCGCCTGGCGTTCCAGAACTGCCACCGGGTGGCGGTCTTCCCGCCCGGTCCCGGGTCTGAGGCCCGGTACGCGCTGTTCACCTCGGTCCGCGCCCAGCTGCTCAACCAGTCCGAGGAACTCCGGGACTGCTGACGGCTGACGCCCCGTTCCCCCGCCGACGCCCCCGACGTCGGCGGGACGGCGCGGCCCCGCCAGGAGCCGCCTGCGCCCCCGGCGACGGCCTGATGACGACCGCTCAGGCCAGCAGCGGCAGCACCTCGCCCCCCAGCCGGGCGACGTTCCGCAGGGTCGCCTCGCGATCGCCGGAACCCTCCACCAGCAGCGCGAAGCGCCGCACCCCGGTCCGCTCGGCCGTCGCCGCCAGCCGGTCGGCGCAGAGCTTGGGAGTCCCCACCGCGTGCAGGTCGCAGAGCAGCTCGGTGTACTCGTGCGGATCGCGCATCCGGCGCTCCCGCCCGTCCACCGTGCGGTGCGCGGACAGGCCGTAACCGAGCCAGCCGGGCATGGACTTGAGCAGTACCCGGCGCGCCTCGGCGGCGCTGTCCTCGATCTGCGCGACGCCCGCGGCCATGTGCTCCGCCTCGATCGCGTCGATCTGCTCCGGGGTGCGCCCGGCCTCGCGCGCGGCGCTGCGGTAGAGGGCGACCATGGCGGCCTTGTCGTCGTCGCCGGAGTGCATCCCCAGCAGCATCGGCACCCCGCGCGCGGCGGCCAGCCGGACGGTGCCGGGGGAGGTGCAGGCGACCAGCACCGGCGGCCCGGCCGTGCCCGCCGCACCCGTGGGCGCCGCTCCGAACGCCGCCCCGCCGGCGTACTCGGGCCCCTTGCTGCCGCCCGGCAGCGGCAGCGGCAGCGGGTGCTCGGTGGCCCGGGGGACCACGGCCACCTCGGGGAAGGAGTAGCGCGGTCCGGACGCGCCGACCCGGGACGAGCGCAGCCAGCGCAGCAGCAGGTCCAGCGCCTCGGGGAAGCCGCTCTCGAAGGCCTCCACGCCGCCGCCGAAGACGTCCAGGTCGACCCAGGGCCCGCCGCGGCCGACGCCCAGCGTGAACCGGCCGCCGGAGGTGAGGTGCAGCAGCGCGGCCTGCTCGCCCAGCGCCACCGGGTGCTGGGTCGGCAGCACGCTCACCGCGGTGCCGATCCGGATCCGGCTGGTGCGGCCGAGCAGCAGCGCGGCCAGGGTCGCCGCGGAGGGGCAGACGCCGTACGGGACGAAGTGGTGCTCGGCCAGCCAGACGCTGTCCAGCCCCGCCTGCTCGGCGGCGACGGTGGCCGACACCGCCCGGTCCAGCGCCTCCGCGTGGCCCTGCCCGGGGAACTGCGCGGCGAGCAGGAACGCGCCGGTGCGGATCGGCCCGGCGCCGCCGCCGAGGGCCCGCGCGGCGGGCCTGGCCACCGTACGGTGGTGGATGCGCTGGTGGGGCACGGTGAGCCCGCCGCCGGTGCCGCCGCTGCTCTTCCTCGCCGCGATTCTGGTCCTGCCCGACATGGATTCAACTCCTCGGTCCCGCGGGGAACTTCGGTCCCGCCTTCGCTCTGGAGTAACTCATGTCATGTGCCGCTGGCACACGAATTCGGGCTGAGAGGACCGATAACGGGTGGAATTGGGGTTGCCCTCTGGATCAATAAGAGATCTTGTGCTAATGCACGATCCACGCGTTCCGGCCGCTACCCTTGGAGGGTCCAGCATCCTCGCCCGCCCAGGGGGAACCGTGTCACCGCGCCGAAGTCGCCCCCGTGGGAGTGAACCGCCGGAACCGCGTTCGAGCGGCGGTGGCGGCTGGTTCACCGAGCAGACCGAGAGCTACCGCGGCGAGGACTGGCGGGTCCGCCCGGTGGCCGGCGACAGCGGCAAGTTCTACCGCTGCCCCGGCTGCGACCAGGAGATCCCGCCCGGTGTCGGCCACCTGGTCGCCTGGCCCGCCGACGAGGTCGGCGCGCTCGGTGGCGTGGACGACCGCAGGCACTGGCACCGCGCCTGCTGGAACGCCAGGAACCGCCGCGGCGCCGCGGTCCAGCGCGGCCGCAACGCCCCGCGCTACTAGGCGTCTAGGCGTCGCGGCGCTTGAACAGGACGTAGCCGCCGAGCAGGCAGGCGGCGGCCCAGGCCAGGCAGACGAAGATCGCGGCGTAGGGCCCGTACGGGATGTCGTTGCTGAGGACGACCTCGGACATCCGCCGCCCGGCGCTGTCAGGGAAGTAGCGGGCGACCGTCTTGACCTTGGGGACCGCGGTCAGGATCGGGGAGATCAGGAAGAAGAAGGGCATCAGCAGCCCCAGCGACAGCACCGGCTTGCGCAGCATGAAGCCCACGCCCAGCGACAGCACCGCGATCAGGGTCATGTAGAGGGCCATGCCGATCACCGCGCGCAGCACATTGCGGTCGCCCAGCGAGACGCCGTGCGAGCCCAGCAGCGCCTGGCCGAGGAAGAACGTGGTGAAGGCGGTGACCAGTGCCACCGGCAGGACCAGGGCGATCAGCACCGCGGTCTTGGCCAGCAGCAGGGTGGCCCGCTGCGGCACCGCCGCCAGGGTGACCCGGATCATCCCGCTGCTGTACTCGTTGCCGACCACCAGCACCGCGAAGACGATGACCGCCAGCTGGCCCAGGAAGATCCCGGAGAAGCTGGTGTTGGTCGCGTCGAAGGTCAGCTTGTCGTGGTCCGACATGCTGTTCCACTGGGCGTTGGTGACCAGGCAGATCACCGCGCCCAGGCCGACCGTGACCACGAAGGCGGACAGCAGGGTGACGACGGTGGACCGAACCGTCTTGATCTTGGTCCACTCGGAGAGCAGGACCGCTCCGGGGCTCGCCATGGCAGTCAGCTCTCCTTCGTCGGCTCGGCGCCGGTCCGGTACTCCACCGATTCCGAGGTCATCTGCATGAACGCCTCTTCCAGCGAGGCGCGCTGCGGGCTGAGCTCGTGCAGCGCGATACCGCGGTCCCGGGCCAGGTCGCCGATCGCGGCCGGGTCGCCGTCGACCACCTCGAAGCCGCCGTCGGGGTGCGGGGCGGCGCTGATCCCGGCCCCTGACAGGGCGTCGAGCAGGGCCTCCGGCTGCGGCGTCCTGACCCGGACGAAGCCGTGCGAGTTCTGGTCGATGAAGTCGTTCATCGACACATTGGCCAGCAGCCGGCCCCGGCCGATCACCACCAGGTGATCCGCCGTCAGCGCCATCTCGCTCATCAGGTGCGAGGAGACGAAGACCGTCCGCCCCTCCTCGGCCAGTGACTTCATCAGGTTGCGGATCCAGAGGATGCCCTCCGGGTCGAGGCCGTTGACCGGCTCGTCGAACATCATGATCTTCGGGTCGCCCAGCATCGCCGCGGCGATGCCCAGCCGCTGCCCCATGCCCAGCGAGAAGCCGCCGGAACGCCGCCTGGCCACCTCGCGCAGCCCGACCAGGCCGAGCACCTGGTCCACCCGGGAGGTCGGGATGCGGTTGCTCTGCGCCAGCCACAGCAGGTGGTTGTAGGCGGTGCGGCCCGGATGGACGGCCTTGGCCTCCAGCAGCGCCCCGATGTACTTCAGCGGCTCGTTGAGCTGGTTGTAGTGCTTGCCGTCGATGGTGACCGCGCCGCTGGTCGGCCGGTCGAGGTCCAGCATCATCCGCATAGTGGTGGACTTCCCGGCGCCGTTGGGGCCGAGGAAGCCGGTGACCACGCCCTCGGGCACCCGGAAGCTGAGCGCGTCCACCGCGAGCGTCTCGCCGTAACGCTTGGTCAGCTCGTGGACCTCGATCATCGCCGCTCCCTGGGGGTGTGCCTGGCTCCGGTCACTTTGCGTCAGAGTAGGACATAACGGACGGTGTCGCCCTACGGGTTCGGCCGAGCGGGCCATACCCTGCACCCATGACCGATCGAATCTCCGTGCGTGAGACCGGGACCGGCACCCCGCTGGTGCTGCTGCACGCCTTCCCGCTCTCCTCCCGGATGTGGCAGCCCCAACTGGACGAACTCCCGGGCACGGACGGCAGCGAGGCCCGGGTGCTCGCCGTCGACCTGCGCGGCTTCGGCGGGACCGGACTCGACCCCGCGGACGAGCCCTCGCTCGACCTGCTCGCCGACGACGTGGCGCTGCTGCTCGACCGGGCCGGGATCGAACGCGCGGTGGTCGGCGGCCTCTCGATGGGCGGCTACGTGGCGATGGCGCTGGCCAGGCGGCACCCGGGGCGGCTGTCCGGGCTGCTGCTCGCGGACACCAAGGCCACCGCGGACACCGAGCAGGCCCGCGCCAACCGCGAGCGGATCGCCGAGGCGGTGCTGGCCCGCGACAGCGTGGCGCTGCTGCTGAACGAGCAGGTCCCCTCACCGCTGCTGGGCGCCACCACCGCGGCCGAGCGCCCCAAGCTGGTGGACCGGCTGCGCCGGATGGTCGGCGAGGCCCCGCCGGAGGCCGTCGCCTGGGCGCAGCGGGCGATGGCCGCCCGCCCCGCCTCGCTGGACGTGCTGGCGGAACTCGCGGTGCCGGCCCTGGTGGTGGTCGGCGAGGAGGACACGATCACCCCGGTGGCCGACGCCGAGGCGATGGCCGCGGTGCTCCCCGACGTCGTCCTCACCGTCATTCCCGCCGCCGGGCACCTCTCCTCACTGGAGGCCCCGGACACCTTCAACTGGGCCGTCCGCGGCCTGCTGGAGCGGGTGCGGTAGCCAGCCTGCGACGAAGGCCCCGGCCCGCCCCGCGAGGGGGCGCTCCGGGGCCTTCGTCGGTCGCGGTTAGCGCGACTGCTGCGCGGGCACCCCGTGGGTGATCGCGTCGTCGTCCGGCTGGGCCGCCGCGGCGACCGCCGCACCGGTGAGCGTGGCCAGCATCTCGCGGACGTTGGTCAGCTGGGCGTTGATGCTGTCCCGACGGTTCGTCAGCGCGGCGAGCTCGCGCTCGGACTCGCTGCGGATCCGGTCGGCCTTGGCGTTGGCGTCCGCGACGATGTCCTCGGACTGGCGCTGGGCCGTCTCGACCGTCTGCCGGGCCCGGCGCTCGGCGTCGGTGCGGAGCTTCTCCGCCTCCAGCCGGAGCTGCTCCGCGCGGTGCTCGATCTCCGCGAGGCGCTTCTCGGCCTTGGCCTGACGGGCCGCCAGGTCGCGCTCGGACTGCTCCCGGCGCTTGGCCAGGTTGGTCTCGAAGTCGGCGGCGGCCTGCGCGGCCTTGGCGCGGGTCTCCTCGAAGAGGGCGTCCGCCTCCTCGCGCTTGTTCTGCGCGTCCTTGGCGGCCTCGGCGCGGAGCTGGGTCGAGTCGCTCTTGGCCTTGTCGACGATGCGCTGGCCCTCGTCCTCGGACTTGGCCTTGCGGTCCTTGGCGTAGGTCTCGGCCTCGCTGCGGACCTGCTGCGCGGCGGCCTCGGCCAGCTCACGGTGCTGCTCGGCGGCGCGACGGGCCTCCTCACGGAGGTCCTTCGCCTCTTCCTCGGCCAGGCGCAGAATCTTCTCTACCCGCGCCCCGAGCCCTGCGTACGAGGGCTCCGCGTCGGTGACCTGGGCCTGTGCGTTCTGGGTTTCGAGGTGGAGTTCCTCGATGCGCTTCTCTAGAGCGGTGATGCGGGCGAGGGCGCTGTCCCGGTCTGCGACCAGCTTGCTGATGCGCTCGTCGACCTGAGCACGCTCGTACCCGCGGCGCACGGTGTCGAAGCCGTGCGGAGAGTGTGGATCGCTCATGGGGTGGAGTTCCTGTCGTATGCCCGGTGAGGTGTGGGGTGAATAGGCGAATCCTGGCACGGATTCGGAGTGTCATCGGTTGAAAGCCCGTGAAGAGTGGAGAATGTCCGCTCAATCGGGTGGTGTGGCGTCACCGAGCTTGCCCCCCAAACGGGTTCCCCCCGCTCTGGGCGCGCCCGCGCCGACGCCTGCCGGGGTCGCGCCCCGGCCACCGCTCGTCCGGCTTGCCGTACTTCCCCCGTTGCCGTTCGTCTTGCCCGACCCGGACCCTGACGACGGAGCCTCGAAGGACTCCAGGGCCTGCAGGACATCCTGCACCCGAGCGATCTCGGTGTTGATGTCCTTCCTGCGGTTGACGAGTTCGTCGAGTTCACGACGCCCCTCGTCGGTGATCCGCTGGGCCTCCGTCAGCGCTTCGTCGGTGAGCTGCTCCGCCTCCTCGCGGGCGCGGGCCAGCTCGTCCTCGGCGGCCTGGGCCGCCGTCTTGCGGGTCCGCTCAGCGGCCTCGGCGGCGGCGGCCCGAAGCTGCTCCGCCTCCGTCCTGGCCGTGGCCAGGTGCTGTTCGGCCTCCGCCTCGCGGGCCTCCGCCTTCGCGGTGGACCCGCTGAGTTTCTGCTCCGCCTCCTTCAGCAGCCCCTCCGCCTTGCGGACGGCTGCCAGGCGGACCTTGCTCGCCTCGGTGGACGCGTCGGACTGCGTCTCCGCGGCCTCCCGCTCCGCCGCGGCGACAAGCTCTCCGGCCTTCTCCTCGGCCGCCGCGACCAGGGCCGCGGCCTGCTCCCTGGCCTCGGCCAGGGCCCGCGCGGCGTCCCGCTGGGACTCCTCGACCTGCTCGGTCGCGGCGGTCACCAGCTTGTCGACCCGCTCGCCGGCCGCCTTCATCGCCTCCGCGGACTCCTTGCGGGCCCGCTCGTGCAGCGCGGTGGTCTCGGCGTCGGTGCGGTCGCGCAGCTCCTCGGCCCGCTCGCGTATGGCGGTGGCGTCCCCGCGGGCCTCCACCAGCATCTGGTCGGCGTCCGCGCGGGCCCGCTCGACCAGCGCGGCGCCCTCGGCGGCGCCCTCCACGGCCAGCCGCTCGGCCTCCTTGCGGGCGGCCGACACCATCGCGTCGGCCTGCTCCTCGGCGGCTGCGGTGGTGGCCAGCGCGGCGGTCTCGGCGTCGCCGGTGACCGACTCGGCCAGCGCCTCCGCCTCCTCCACGATCCGGGCCGACTCCGCGGCGGCGGCGGCCCGGACCGCCTCGGCCTCGGCGCGCAGCGCGGCGGCCTCGTCCCGTCCGGCCACCAGCGCGGCCTCGGCCTCGGCCCTGATCCGGGCGGCCTCGTTGGCGACGGACTCGCGCAGCGCGGCGGTGTCGGCCTCGGCGTTGGCCCGGAGCCCGCCGGCCTCGGCTGCGGCGTCGTCGCGCATCCGCCCCGCGTCGGCCTCGGCGGCCTGCCGCAGCTGGGCGGTCTCCCGCTCGGCGGTGGCGCGCAGCTGGGTGGTCTGCTGCTCGGCGGCCTCGTGCATCCCGGCCACCGACTGGCGGACCTGCGCCGCCTCGTCCTCCGCGCCGGCCAGGGCCAGCGCGGCGGCGGCCTCGGCCTCGGCCCGCACCCGGGCGGCCTCGGTGGTCGCCAACTCCCGGACCTGCCCGGCCTCGCGCCCGGCGGCGGCCAGCTCGTCCGCGGCCTCGGCCCGCAGCCGTCCGGCCTCGGCCTCGGCGGCGGCGAGCAGCTCCGCGCGCTCCCGGTCGGCCCGCTCGGTGGCCTCGGCGGCCTCGGTCCGCAATGCCTGCGCGGCGGCCTCGGCCTCGGTGCGCATCCGCTCCGCGTCGGCCTGGGCGCTGCCCAGCAGCTCCCCGCGCTCCCGGTCGGACTCCGCCGCGGCGGCGGCGGCCTGCTCGCGCAGCCGGGCCGCCTCGGCCTCGGCCTCGGCCAGCACGCTGTCGGCCAGCTCCTGCGCGGCGGCCCGGGAGGCCTCGGCCGCGGTCAGCGCCTCGGCGGCGTCGCCGCGCAGCCGCTGCGCCTCCGCGTACTCCGCCTCGATCTTCCCGGCCGACTCCGACCGCAGCCCGGCGACCTCGGCCGCGACCAGCTCGCGCAGCTCCACCGCGTGCGCCTCGGCGGCGGCCAGCGCCTCCGCGGCGGCGGCCTCGTCCGCCTCGGCGGCGGCCCGGCGACGCTCCAACTCCGCACCGGCGTCGGCGTAGTCCTGCCGGGCCTGCTCCTGCAGCGCGGACGCCGCGGCGGACGCCTCGTCGGCGCGCTCCCCGGCCAACTGCTCGGCGGCCAGCAGCACCTGGTCCCGCTCCTGCGCGGCGGCGGCCAACAGCTCCTCGCGCTGCCGCTCGGCCTCGACCCGCAGCGCCTCGGCGGCAGCCGCCGCCGCGGCGGCCGACTCGGCCGCGGCGCGCTCGGCCGCCGCGACGATCTCCGCGCGCTCCCGCTCGGCCTCGGCCGCGGCCTCGTCCCTGGCCTGCTCGGCCGCACCGCGCAACCGCTCGGCCTCGGCCCTGGCCCGTGCCAGCACCGCCTCCGCCCGGCTCTGCACCTCGGTGGCCTGCTCATTGGCCCGCTCGCGGAGCTTCGCCAGCTCCACCGCCGCGCCGCCGCGCAGCTCGTCCGCGTCCGCCTTGGCCCGGACCAGCAGCTCCTCCGCGGTCTTGGCGGCCTCCTCGATCTGGGCTATGGCCTGCCGCCGGGCCTCACCGAGCCGGTCGTTGCGCTCCCGCTCGGCCTCCGCCCGCAGCTCCTCGGCCTCGGCCCGGAGCCGGGCCGCCTCGTCCTGGTGCGCCTGGATCTGGTCCAGCGCGGTGCCCTGCGCCTGCTCGACCCCGGCCCGGCTCTCCGCCCGCAGCCGCTCCACCTCGGTCCTGGCCTCGGCCCGGATCCGGTCGGCCTCCTCGGCCGCCGCCGCCCGGGTCTCCTCCGCCTCGCGGGTGGCCCGGCCCAGCACGTCCTCCGCGGTCCGCGCGGCCTTCGCCAGGTGCACCGTGGCGCTCGCCGCGCCCTCGGTCCGCCCGGACTCCTCGGCCTCGCGGCGCAGCGTCTCGGCGGCCTCCTCGGCCTCCGTCCGCAGCCGTTCCACCTCGGCCCGGGCCTGCTCCAGCAGCTGCTGCGCCTCCGCGCGCACCTGCTCGGCCTCCTTGGTGGCCGTGGCGACCATCCTGGCGACCTCGGACTTCGCGGTGGCGGTCCGCTGCTCCCCGGCCGCCTCCGCGTCCGCCTGCACCCGCACCGCGGCGGCCTCGGCCTCGGCCCGCAGCGCCTCCGCCTCCTGCCGCAGCCGCTCGTACTCGGCCCGCTGCTCCTCCGCGGCCCGGCGCAGCCCGTCCCGCTCGGCCTGGACCTGCTGCAACTGCTCGCCGACCTCGCTGTGCGCGGACAGCTTCACGCGCTCGGCCGAGTCGGTGGCGTCCTGCGCCTGCGCCGCGGCGGCGGTCAGCAGCCGCTCGGCCTCGGACCTGGCCCGCTGCAGCACCTGGTCGGCCTCGGCCCTGGTGGACTCGACGTCCGCGGCGACCTGCGAGGTCGCCTGCTCGGACACGGCCATCGCCTCGGCCCTGGCCGACGCCAGCAGCCGCTCCGCCTCGGCCCGGGACTCGTCCAGGATCCGCCGGGCCTGCTCCTCGGTCCCGGCCCTGGTCTGCTCGGCCCAGGAAACGTTGTCGTTGACGTGCCGCTCGGCGTTCCGGCGCAGTTCGGCGAGCTCGTTCTCCAGCTGCCTGCGCCGGTTCTCGGCCTCCGACTGCCACTCGGCCTGGACCCGCGCGGAGCGGTCCGCGGCCTCCTGCATCACCCGCTGGGTGGCGTTCTGGGCCTCGATCCGCATCCGCTCGGCGTCCGCCCGCAGCTGCTCGGCCTGCATCTCGGCGGTCCGCAGGATCTGCTCGGCCTGCCCGGAAACGGAGTCGAACGCGCGTGGCTGGGCGAGCTGCCGACGTGACTCGTGCAGCTTCGCCCGCAGAACCTCCACCTGGTAGGCGAGGTCCTCGGCATGTGTGACGGCCTTCTCCCGCTCCGTTCGCAGCCGATCCATCTCGGCCTCGAGCTTGGAGAGGTGATCGTCAGCCTCGTAGCCCCGCACTCCGCGGTCCCATCCGTCTCCTGGTCGGGTCGCCACCGCACGGCGCTGGGCCGTCCGAGTGAGCTCCTTGGTGTCTCTTGGATGTCCATCCTGCCTCAGGAAGACATGGTGACAGATCCCAGGGTCGCAAATCCCCCCGCCCGCCAGCCCCCTCGCACCGAGGCACCGGCGTATTTTCTCACGTCACGGGCCTGGTGCGCAGGGGGGTGGCCCCGTTTTCTGTTGTTACCCGTGAGTCGCCGCGGAGGTGACCAGCTCAGTCAGCACGCCCCCGCAGTCCTTGGGGTGCAGGAAGGTGATCCGCGACCCCATCGACCCCGTCCGCGGCTCGTCGTAGAGCACCCGGACGCCCTTGTCCCTGATCGCCGCCGCGTCCCCGTCCACGTCCGCGGTGCCGAACGCGATGTGGTGCACGCCCTCGCCGTTCTTCGCCAGCCACTTGCCGACCGCGGAGTCCTCCCGGGTCGGCTCCAGCAGCTGCAGGTAGGAGGCGCCGCCGTCGCCGGTGTCATTGATCTTCAGCATCGCCTCGCGCACCCCCTGCTCCTCGTTGACCTCGGTGTGGAACACCTCGAACCCGTACGTCGCCCGGTAGAACTCCACCGTCCGGTCCAGGTCGGTACAGGCGATGCCGATGTGGTCGATCCGCGTGAGCACGATTTCTCCATCCTGAGGGGTTGCCGTCCAGTGCACCGCAAACCGCCGCCCGGCGAAACCCGGCCCCACCGTGCCCGTGATCACACCTGTCCCCGGGTGACGACGACGTTACGCATCAGTACATTGGGCGGAAACCCTGGATCGCAGTGACCGTGGCAGCGCCGCGCCCAGACCTTCATCGCAGCAAAGGGGCTACGAAGAATGAGCAACGTGATCGTCGCAGGCGCACGCACCCCGATGGGACGCCTGCTCGGCTCCCTCAAGGGCTTCTCCGGCGCGGACCTCGGCGGCATCGCCATCAAGGAGGCCCTCGTCCGCGCGGGCATCACCGGCGACCAGGTCCAGTACGTGATCATGGGCCAGGTGCTGCAGGCCGGTGCCGGCCAGATCCCGGCCCGCCAGGCGGCGGTCAAGGCCGGCATCCCGATGAACGTGCCCGCGCTCACCATCAACAAGGTCTGCCTCTCCGGGCTGGACGCCATCGCCCTGGCCGACCAGCTGATCCGGGCCGGCGAGTTCGACATCGTCGTGGCCGGCGGCCAGGAGTCGATGACCAACGCCCCGCACCTGCTCCCGAAGTCGCGCGAGGGCTACAAGTACGGCGCGGTCGAACTCCTCGACGCGATGGCCTACGACGGCCTCACCGACTCCTTCGACGGCATCCCGATGGGCGAGTCCACCGAGGTCCACAACACCCGGCTCGGCATCGACCGCGCCTCCCAGGACGCGATCGCCGCCCGCTCGCACCAGCTCGCGGCAGCCGCCGCCAAGAACGGGGTCTTCGCCGAGGAGATCGTCCCGGTCGAGATCCCGCAGCGGCGCGGCGAGCCGGTCCTCTTCTCGGCCGACGAGGGGATCCGCGCGGAGACCACGGTCGAGTCCCTGGCCAAGCTGCGCCCGGCGTTCACCCGGGACGGGACGATCACCGCGGGCACGTCCTCGCAGATCTCCGACGGCGCGGCGGCGGTCGTCGTGATGAGCAGGGCCAAGGCCGAGGAGCTCGGCCTGTCCTGGATCGCCGAGATCGGCGCCCACGGGAACGTGGCCGGCCCGGACAACTCGCTGCAGTCGCAGCCGTCCAACGCGATCGCCGCGGCGCTCGCCAAGGAGGGGCTGACCGCGGACGACCTCGACCTGGTCGAGATCAACGAGGCGTTTGCGGCGGTCGCCGTCCAGTCGGTCAAGGACCTGGGGATTTCCCTCGACAAGGTGAATGTCAACGGCGGCGCGATCGCCCTGGGTCACCCGATCGGGATGTCCGGCGCGAGGCTCGTCCTCTCGCTGGCCCTGGAACTGCGGCGCCGCGGCGGCGGGGTCGGCGCGGCAGCGCTGTGCGGGGGCGGGGGACAGGGCGATGCCCTGATCGTCCGCGTCTAGCTTTGCCTGCGGCGCGGGGCGTTGCACTGGGCTGGGGTTTGCCTGCGGCGCGGGGGGTTGCATGGCAGCGCCAGTTGGTTAGTTGGGGTTGGCCGGGGAGGTCAGTTCGGCC